>JBGTMW010000034.1:0-3832 GCA_041743365.1 Gemmatimonadaceae bacterium | reverse complement strand
CCGCGACGTTTCGGTTCGGGTACGGCGCGGGGCGGATGGTGTCGAACTGAAAGCGCCCATCGGCGTCCGCCTTCGCCCATCCCTTGAGCCGCCAGGTCGTGGCGCCGGAAGGGCCGTACACGCCGGTAGCGTCCGTGTGGTATGCGAACACGACGCCTCCGGCGGCAGGCGTTGCGCCATCGTTGGCGATCAGGCGGCCACCGATCCGGAGAGCGGTTCCGGGCTCTCCGTCGGGAGCGATACGGGATGTCGATGAAACGCTACGCGGCCGCGAGGGAGCCGCCGCTGCCCACATCCGCAGAAAGTCCGGATCCATCGCCGTCGGTGCTTGCTGCCGGCCCTGGACGAAGCGCGGCAGGGCCGTGGCTGCCAGCGTCGACAGAGTCAGAAGGACATCACGTCTCTTCATAGTCATGCTGGAAGGACGCCGCTGCGGGCAAAGTGTTAACAATCGCCAGGTAGGATGCTTCGTGAGACTCATCCTCATTCTCACGGCCATCTGCATTACCGTCCCTTTTGGGTTAACCCTGCCTGGGTTGGGATCGATTCTGTACCTGCGCTCGGAGCAATCGCCGTACTGTCCGAATGCCTTTGTGTCGACCTTCGCGTGGCCCATCAGCTGCGCGACGACCTTGCCCGGCACGCCCTCCTCGTGCGCCCAGGACGAATAGGTCCGCCGGAACGTCAGCCATGTCGCCCGTCTGAGGCCCAACGCCTCACACGCCGGGAAGATCTGCTGACACGCGCCACGGTGTTCGGCGAAATCGGCTTCCCCGTCCACGTCGAGAACACCAGCGCGTCCGGGTGGAGACTCTTCGTGCGAGAACTCCAGTCCGCGACCAGCTTCAGTGCCGCGTCTGAGAGCGGTATCTGCCGCACCCCTGCTTCGCCTGAACTGGGTACAATTCACCTATGAAGCGCGAAGCAGCGGAAATTGTGAAGGACGCATTGGCGCGCGTCGAGCTCTGCCTCGGGCCGAACGACCAGACGCGGCATCTACCGACCGGTGCGCAGGCGTTCGTGGACGCGGTCGATGACGTCCTTCCACGGACGAGCCTCGTCGGGAGCGTTGTGATGCGACGCGAGCCGCTCCTCCAGGAGCGCCTGCTGCCACTCCTGTAACGGTACCTGGCCCGCGGTCGCGGCTATGCGATCCCAGAGCGACTGCACGTAGTCGATCTGGTCCTCGACCGGTAGCGCGTCGAACCCAGGCGGCGGCAGCGGCAGGGAGTGAGGCATGGTCGAATATACCACCTGCCCAGAGCCCGCTGACGCCCGCGCACGCAGAACGACCGTGACCGGACCGCTTCCCCCCTCGATCGACTCTGGAACAAAATGGGCCGTGGCACGCGCCGGGACCCGTCACACGTGGACGTTCGCCAGCCGCTTTCGTCGGCACGCGTTCGGTTGGCGTTCGCAGCCCGCGATTGCCCGCGTCAGAGAGGCCGTCGCCGAGATCCGCGTCGCGGCCCGGCACGACAAACCCCTCGCCGCAGAAGGCGCCGTGCTCCTGATTGAGCGCTTGTCACCAGCGCTCGAGAATGTCGACAGCTCCTCCGGCGCGATTGGGTCGGCCGTCAACCACGCGATCGACGCGCTGGCGCAGGTCATCGCCTCGGCACCCGCCGATCCCAAGACGCGCGACCGGTGGCTCGTACGTCTGTGGGACGCCTATCAGGCCGACCAGATTCCCTACATCGATACGCTCGGTGACTACTGGGGCGACCTCTGCGGCTCGCCAGCCGTCGCCGCTCGATGGGCCGACGAGTTGATCGACCTCTGCCGAATGGCGTTCAATCCCGATCCCAACGTCCGCGGGTACTTCCACGGCGCAACCGTGTGCCTCAGCGCGCTGCTGGCCGCCGGACGTCACCAGGAGCTCCTGCACCTGCTCGCGATTAATCCGCGCACGATCTGGCACTACCGCCAGTACGGTGTGAGGGCGCTCGCGGCGATGGGGCGCCCGGCGGATGCGGTTCGCCAGTTGCGGAAATCGTGCAGTGCGGCGAGCCAATCCTCTCACTGAGTGTGCTCGCTCGCTCCTTCCGGATTGTGAATAGTGAACAATCCCAATCCGATCTTGTCGACGGCCGTGCGAAGTGCGCCGTCGACGACCTGGGTGTACACGTTCAGCGTCGTGCCGACCTTCGCGTGGCCCATCAGCTGCGCGACGACCTTGCCCGGCATGCCCTCCTCGTGCGCCCAGGACGAGTAGGTCCGCCGGAACGTCAACCACGTCGCTCGTCTGAGGCCCAACGCGCCGCATCGTCACCTTGCTGATGGCGCCGACCTTCTCCAGGGCTAACCGCGGGACAAGCAGTCTATCGCGGCACAGTGGGCTGAGGTGCCGTCTTGGGAACTCGCGCAGGTCCGCCCGTCGGTCCTGTTCACGGTGGGCGACGAAGCGACGCGACTGGTGGGTGCACTTCAGGAGAAAGGGCTCATCCCAGCGCTCCCACGCCTCCGCAAGGAAATGCACTATTCCAACCGCGGCGCCGGTGTCACCGACGACTTCGTTCGCTCCAGCATGGCGCGGGACCTTCGCGCAGGGTTGTCAGGTAGGTAGCCCGCGAACCCGAGGAACAGGACGCGCGTTCGTAAGAGTCAGCTCGGAGCTGCACCTCGGACCCGAACAGCTCCGAGAGCGGCACACGCGCGACGACAACCTGCCGGTCCGCGTTGTAAGTCCGGGTGTGAACCTCGCCCCTGCGCGCCAGCAGATCGTTGAGGAGGGCGTTGAGGTGGCGGTCGTCCACAGCGACGACAACCCGCATGACAGGCTCCGACACCACGGGCTGTGCCCTTCTGCGCGGCCTTCAGGTTCGTGCCAGTCGAACGACCTGTTCTGAGAGGGGCGTTCCGTCGCTGCGAGGCACCTCCGCGCCCTCGAGAACCGATGCGTCAGCATCTGTGTTCTCGCGCACCGCGTCCGAGGAGGCGCTGACGATCAGCGTGTCGACTTGCCCGAGGGTGAGCGCCGCGATCGTTGAGGTAGAGGCTGAGCACGGGCAATGTCGCGGGCTCGAAGGCGGCCGGACGATCGAAGAGCGGATCCAGAGAAGTCATCCAGCCTCTTCCATGAATCCTTCAGCGTAACTGCAACATGCGGCCGACGGCTGTGCGTTTGTGGACATCCGCGGCGCGGCTGCCGCTGTACCGTGTACCTGGCGGAGCGCTGTCCGGGCTCGCTGGTATCGGAATTGCCATCGGCTCACGAGGCGCCGTGACGTCGAGACGCTCCCAGAGTGACCGACGCATGACCAGACTCGACACACTCTTCTTCGTTGTCGGCGGCGTGGGCCTCACCATTGGGTGGGACACGGACGCCCGCCTGGCCGCCGCGTCGCACTTCGTCCTCGACGTCGAGGACACGGAAGGTCGGCACCAGGCGTTGGCCGACGGCTTTGAATGCGGCGAGCTGTCGCTGGACGCCTATCTTGATCACGTCGTCTTTCACCGCGAGCGGACTTTTTCGCGAGACGCCTTCGTCGCATTCATGCGATCCCGATCACAGCCGCATAGCGCATCGCTGAACGTGATCGGCCGCCTCGCTGCCGGCGGCCGCTACCGGCTGGCCACTATCAACAACGAGTCGAGGGAACTGAACCGGTACCGTATTGAGGCGTTCGGTCTCGGCACGATCTTCGCGGCGTTCTTCAGCTCGTGCTACCTGGGCGTCAAGAAACCCGACGCGCGGATCTACGAGATCGCCCTCGATGTCATGCAGGCGGAGCCCGCGAACAGCCTGTTCGTGGACGACCGAGAGGAGAACGTGGCGGGCGCGCGGGCCGCCGGCCTCCGGGCGATTCACGCACCCGAGCCCGGTCGCCTC
>JBGTMW010000033.1:0-3467 GCA_041743365.1 Gemmatimonadaceae bacterium | reverse complement strand
CTCCGCCGTGGGCCACGAGATCGACACGACGATATGCGACCTCGTGGCCGACGTTCGCGCCGCGACGCCTTCGGCGGCGGCGGAGTGTGCGGTGCCCCTGATCGAGGACCTGCGCGCGACCATTGCCTTCGGCTCGTCGCGGCTGGCGATCGCGATGAACGAGCGCCTGGCCGGCGCCGGCCGCGCGATCATCGATGCTCGTGCGCAGATGGCGTTCGCCGCGCGCCAGCAGGTCGACGCAGGCTCGCGTCGAATGCGGCAGGCCGCAGCGAGGCTCAACGACCTGAGCCCCCTCACGACGCTCGCCCGGGGCTACAGCGTGGCCCGCGATTCCGACGGCCGTACCCTCGGCTCGATAGCCGCGTTCTCGCGCGGACTGCCGTTCGGTCTGATGCTGCGCGACGGAGTGGTTCACGCTACCGTCGAGAGCGTGACGCCCTCGGAATCGAGCTCCGGTTCGGAGATTTCCGCGGCATGAGCTTCGAGGCCCGCCTTGCACGACTCGAAGCAATCGTCGAAGCTCTGGAAGGCGAGGATGTCGAGCTCGCCCGCGCGCTCGAGCTGTTCGAGGAGGGGGTCGAATGCCTGCGAAAGGCGAGTGGCGATCTCGCGCAGGCGGAGGCGAAGGTGCGCGCGCTCGTGGAAAAAGCGGATGGAAGCTTCGATCTCCCGGAATTCCGTGGCCGAGGGTCGTAGCGCGGTCGCGCCCGCCGAGCGCGAGGCGATCGACGCAGCCCTCCGGGCCGTGTGCGATCGTTACGTCGCCGACATCGCAGGCCCGGTTGCCGAGGCCATCCGTTACAGCCTGATGGGGGAGGGAAAGCGGCTGCGGGCGCGCCTCCTCCTGGAGGCCTGTCGAGCGGCTGGCGGCACCGAGGATCCCATGGAGCTCGCGGCCGCGGTGGAAGTCGTGCATGCATATTCACTGGTGCACGACGATCTTCCATGCATGGACGACGATGACATGCGGCGCGGAAGGCCGACCGTGCATCGCGCCTTCGGCGTTGCGACGGCGACGGCGGCGGGGATGGCGATGGTTCCGCTGGCAGCGCAATGTGCCTTCAGCGGATCGCTTGCTGTCGGCCTGTCACCGGCGGAGAGCGGGAGAATCGTTGCGGAACTGATGCGCGCCGCCGGTGCGAGCGGAATGATAGGAGGTCAGCTTCTGGACCTCGAGGGGGAGGGTACGACGCAGACGTTGGAGGAGCTGGAGCGGATCCACAACGCCAAGACCGGCGAGCTCATACGGGCCTCCGTTCGACTGGGCGGCATGGTCGCGCGGGCGTCCGACGACAGGATCGCCGCCCTCGACTTCTATGGGCGGGCAATCGGACTGGCGTTCCAGATCACCGACGACCTTCTGGACGAGACATCGACGAGTGACCAGATCGGAAAGACCGCGGGCAGGGACCGGGCCCTGCAGAAGAGCACCTATCCGGCCCTGCTCGGGGTAGAAGGGTCCCGCCTGCGGGCGGCTGGCCTGGTGAACGAGGGCTGCGCCGCGCTCGATGGTGCTGGACTGCTGACACCGGCTTTCGAGCGGCTTGCCCGCTACATCGTCGATCGTCGCTCGTAGCATATTTCGCAGACGTTTTCGCAAATGGTGACCATGTCCATCCTCGATCGAGTCCGCTCGCCCGCCGACCTCAAGGGAATGTCGCGTGCCGAGCTCGGTGCGCTCTCCACCGCCGTCAGGGAGCGTCTCATCGACATATGCTCCCGCACCGGGGGCCACATTGGCGCGGGGCTCGGGGTGGTGGAGCTCACCGTGGCGCTGCATCACGTGTTCAACACCCCGGCCGATCAGATCGTCTGGGACGTGGGTCATCAGGGCTACCCTCACAAGATCCTCACCGGTCGCTCCGACCAGATGGAGACCCTGCGCCAGGAGCACGGCGTGTCGGGCTTCCTCAAGCGCAACGAGAGCGAGTACGACACCTTCGGCGCCGGCCATGCCGCCACGGCGATATCGGCGGCATACGGAATGGCGGCCGGCCGCGACATCCTTGGCGAATCCTTCAAGGTGGTGGCCATCCTGGGCGACGGCGCGCTCACCTGCGGCCTGGCGTACGAAGGGCTGAACAACGCGGGAGCTTCCGATCGCGACATCGTCGTCATCCTGAACGACAATGAGATGTCGATCGCGCCCAACGTCGGAGCGATGTCGAAGTACCTCACCTCCGTGCAGCGCAACCCGCTCTACAACCGCGTGCGCTCCGCAATAGGCACGGTGGTAGACAACGCTCCCGCACCTCTCGCCGGAGTCGCGACGCTCGTGAGGAAGTGGGAGGAGAGCATGAAGTCCTTCCTCACCCCCGGGGTCCTTTTCGAGGAGCTCGGCTTGCGGTACTTCGGTCCGATCGACGGTCACGACCTCGACGTGCTGGTGGATACGCTGACTGCGGTGCGTGACCTCAAGGGACCGCGCCTGGTGCACGTGATCACCGAGAAGGGACGTGGCTTTCCCGCGGGCGCGCACCTCCAGAAGTGGCACGCACTTCCCCCGGGGCACGATCCCGCCACCGGGAAGCAGCGGCAGCCCTCCACGGCGAATCCCGCCTACACGGCGGTGTTCGGCGCAGGACTCGCGGCGCTCGCAACCGAGCGTCCCGAGGTGGTCGCGATCACCGCCGCGATGGACACCGGCACCGGGACGAACATCTTCGCCAAGACCCACCCGGAACGATTCTTCGATGTGGGCATCGCCGAAGGCCACGCCGTCACCTTTGCGGCCGGCCTCGCGACGCGCGGGCTGAAGCCCGTTTGCGCGATCTACTCGACCTTCCTCCAGCGCGCCTACGACAACATCATCCACGACGTCTCGATCCAGCACCTGCCCGTGGTGTTCGCGATGGATCGCGCGGGGCTGGTCGGCGATGACGGTCCCACGCACATGGGGATCTACGACATAGCGTACATGCTCGCGATCCCCGAGATGACGATCACCGCGCCAAAGGACGGTGCGGAGATGCTGGGGCTGCTCCGGGCCGCGGTCGAGCACGATCGTCCCTTCTCCCTGCGTTATCCTCGCGATGCGGTTCCCGATTCCCCGCCGCCGATGGCCGACATAGCCGCGACGCCCTACGGCACGTGGGAGGTCCTGAGACGAGGTGCGGATGTCGCAATTCTCGCCGTGGGGACGATGGTCGTTCCGTCCCTGGCTGCCGCGACCACGCTCGCTGGCGAAGGGCTGAACATTACCGTCGTCAACTGCCGGTACCTCAAGCCGCACGACGAGCTCACGCTGGCCGCGATCATGGCCGATCATCACCAGCTCCTGGTGGTCGAGGAGGGAACGGTGATCAACGGGTTCGGCGCTTACATGAGCACGGTCGTCGCGCGGATCGATCCCTCCGTGCGCGTGACGGCCCACGGCATCCCCGACCGGTTCATCGAGCAGGCACCGCGCGCGAGACAGCTGGCGATCGTCGGGCTCGACGCCGCGGGCATAGCGGACCGCGTGCGCG
>JBGTMW010000032.1:0-2741 GCA_041743365.1 Gemmatimonadaceae bacterium | reverse complement strand
CACGCCTGGGCGATCAGCGCGCGGCGGCGGAAGTCGTCCTGAAGCGCGGTGTCCCGCGCCTCGACGGTGAGATACACGGCGGCAAGCTGCGCGAAGAGCGCGAGCGTGGTCAGCCCGATCGCGAAGCCGAAGAGCGTGAGCCACGGTGCGATGTACGCCGCGTGGAAGGTCCCGCTCGCGAAGCCGACCATTCCCTCCCGCGGAACTCGCCCGGCCGCGATCGCGCCCACGCAGATGCCA
The DNA here is from genome assembly GCA_041743365.1 of Gemmatimonadaceae bacterium. Classification (GTDB taxonomy): domain Bacteria; phylum Gemmatimonadota; class Gemmatimonadetes; order Gemmatimonadales; family Gemmatimonadaceae; genus JANPKQ01. The sequence continues at coordinate 2,501 of JBGTMW010000032.1, read as the reverse complement.
AGGACCACCGGCGTCACGAGGCTCGCCACGGCGAAGACGCGGCTCCAGCGGTTCTGCACCGCGTCGCGTTGGCTGTCGTACGTGCGGAAGGTGAACGCCGCACCGCGCATCACGATTCCCACGAGCATGACCAGCAGCGGGATGTGCAGAGTGACACTGAGCGCCGCGAACACCCCGGGAAAGCAGGTGAAGAGCAGCACGATCACGAGGATCAGCCAGACATGATTGGCTTCCCAGACCGGCCCGATCGCATCGGCAATGAGGCTGCGCTGCGCGTCCTCCCGCTTCCCCGATGCGAAGAAGTCCCACACGCCGCCGCCGAAGTCTGCGCCGGCGAGCAGGACATACGCATTCAGCGAGATCACGATGATCGCGGCAATGATCACCGGCAGGGTCAGGAGCTCGCTCACCGCCGGCGCCCCGCCGCAGGGTGAGCGCGGGATCCCGGTGTCGCCGCACCGACTCGACGGCCGCGTAACTCAAGGCGCACGCTTCGGATCCTCGGGCGTCAGCGGCCCATCGGTCGACACCCATGAATCGGCCGGCGCAACCAGCGCTCCGCCGGCACCGAGCTCTGCGGGGGTCGGCGAGTGCACGATCTGCCGGTACAGAAGCCACACGACGATGATCGCCAGGAAGATGTACAGAAGAGTGAACAGCGCGAAGGGATAGACGAGCCCCGGCATCGGCGTCACGGCATCCGCGGTGCGCACGATGTTGTACACGATCCAGGGCTGCCTGCCGACCTCCGTCACCACCCATCCGGCCTCGATCGCGATGAAGCCCATGGGCGCGATGAGCACCAGCGCGCGCAGGAAGCTGCGCTGCGCGGTGAGGTCGTGGCCGCGCCAGACTTTCCAGAGCCCCCAGGCCGAAACGATCGCCATCATCGTGCCCAGCCCCACCATGATCTGGAACGCGTAGTGAACGATCGCCACCGGCGGCCAGTCGCCCTCCGGAAACTCCTCGAGGCCCTTCACTTCCGCGTTCGGATCATGGAATGCGAGCAGCGACAGAGCCTTCGGAATCTCGATCGCCCATCGGGTGGTGCGGGTCTCCTCGTCCGGAATGCCGCCGATCCTGAGCGGCGCGCCACGCACGGTCTCGAACTGGCCTTCCATCGCCGCGAGCTTCGCGGGCTGCCACTCGGCCACGTAGCGCGCACTGATGTCGCCGCTCACCGGCATTAGGAGTGCCGCCGGCGCGCCGACCACCAGAGCGATGCTCAGCGCTCGCCGGTGAAAGGGATGGTCGGGGCGCTTCAGCAAGAGGAATGCATGAATCCCCGCCACGGCGAGCCCCGTCGCCGCGAACGCAGCGAGCGTCATGTGCAGCGTCTGCGAAAAGGACGCCGGCCCCAGCATCGCCGCGATGGGATCGATGTTCACCATGCGGCCGTCGACCAGATCGAACCCGGTCGGCGTGTTCATCCATGCATTCGCCATCACCACGAAGATTCCCGACGCGGTGCCGCTGACCGCGACCATCACTCCGGCGAACAGGTGCGCGCGCGGCGAGATGCGATCCCAGCCGTACAGGTACACGCCGAGGAAGATCGCCTCGGTGAAGAACGCGAAACCCTCGAGGGAGAAGGGCATCCCGATGATCGGCCCCGCGTACTCCATGAAGCTCGGCCACAGGAGACCCAGCTCGAAAGACAGCACCGTCCCCGACACCGCGCCCACGGCAAAGAGGATGGCGGTACCCTTCGCCCACCGCTTCGCGAGCTCGAGGTGGATCGCGTCGCCGCTGCGCCGCCACCGCCACTCGGCGATGATCATCAGCACGGGCATCGCTATCCCGACGACGGCGAAGATGATGTGGAAGCCGAGCGACATCGCCATCTGCGCACGCGCGGCGAGGAGGTCCGACATGCGCGCCGCGCTTCGCTAGACCGAGGTGAAGTCCAGGGCGAGGTCGAGTGCGGGCGCCGAGTGGGTGAGCGCGCCGACGGAGATCCAGTTCACGCCGGCCTCGGCAATCGCGCGCACCGTTCTCAGAGTCACCCCGCCCGACGCCTCGAGGATCGCGCGCCCCCTCACCCGCTTGACACAATCACGCATCATCTCGACGGTCATGTTGTCGAGCATGATGATGTCGGCGCCGGCAGTGAGCGCGAGTTCGACCTGCTCGATCCGGTCGCACTCGACCTCGACCTTCGTGCCGGGCGGCGCCAGCTCACGCGCGCGACGCACCGCGAGCTCGACGTCCCCTTCCACCGCGGTGAGATGGTTGTCCTTGATCAGCACCCCGCTCGCGAGATCCATGCGGTGATTCATCCCGCCACCGGCTCGCACGGCGTACTTCTCCAGCGAGCGCCAGCCGGGAGTCGTTTTCCGGGTGTCGAGGATCTTCGCGTCGGTTCCCGCAACGGCGTCCACGTAGCAGCGGGTGAGGCTCGCGATCCCCGAAAGGCGCTGCATGAAGTTGAGGGCCACGCGCTCTGCCGAGAGCATCCCGCGTGCGTGGCCGCTGATATAGAAGAGCGAGAGGTTGCGCTG
>JBGTMW010000031.1:0-4121 GCA_041743365.1 Gemmatimonadaceae bacterium | reverse complement strand
CGGAAAGCGCCGGCACACAACGGCGCTCGTTCACGTCAATCAGTCGGTCGGTCGCGGATCGACCAGCGTGGACCTCAACGCGATTCCCGCGAACGCCATCGAGCGGATCGAGATCCTGCGCGATGGCGCGGCCGCGCAATACGGCTCCGACGCGATCGCCGGCGTCATCAACATCGTCCTCAAGTCCACCGCCCAGAGCAGCGTTTCGGGAACCTACGGACAGGTGCGAAGCCAGCCCGATGGCGGCCCCGCCTACAAGGACGGCACCATCAAGCAGCTCGACGCCAACTTCGGGCGCGTGATCGGCGCCGATGGCTTCTTCCACATCGCCGGCGAGATACGCGACCGCGAGAGGACCAACCGGGCGCGCGTGGACATCAGCACCCAGTGCCTTCCCGCCACTACCGAGTGCGCGAACGTTCCCGCAGGCACCGATCGATTCGACAGCGACTACCTCCAGAGCTGGCAGGGCGATCCCGAGACCCAGGACTTCATCCTGTTCCTGAACGGCGAAATCCCCATGGCCGAGTCGCGTCTCTATGCCTTCGGCGGCTACAGCGCGCGCGACGGCACGGCTCCGGGATTCTTCCGCCGCTCGCTCGACGACCGGACCGTACGAGCCGTCTATCCCAATGGCTTCCTCCCACTCATAGGCAGCGAGATCGTCGATGCGTCAGGCGCGCTCGGCGTGAAGGGAAGCTGGATGGACTGGAGCTGGGACCTCGGGGGCGTCTACGGCGGCAACTCCTTCGCCTTTGCCGTGAACAACAGCGTCAACACCTCGCTCGGTACCGCGAGCCCCACATCGTTCGAGGCCGGAACACTCCGCTTCAAGCAGGGGTCGCTCAACTTCGATGTTTCGCGATCCGTTGCGGGAACCATGATCGGGACGATCAACGTCGCTGCAGGCGCCGAGGTGCGTCGCGAGAACTACCAGATCGATCGCGGCGATCCCGCGTCCTTCCAGGTCGGGAACCAGACCATCCTCGACGGGCCGAACGCCGGCCGGCCGGCAGCGCCGTTCGCGCAGGTCTTTCCGGGTTTCCGCCCGGAAGACGAAGCCGATGCATCGCGCACGAACTACGGAACGTACGTGGAGCTCGAGGCGACACCCTTCGCCCCGCTGCTCATCTCGATCGCCGGTCGCGCGGAGCACTACAGCGACTTCGATGACTGGACCACCGATGGCAAGATCGCCTCGCGGCTCGAGCTGGGCCCGGGAGTCGCTCTCCGCGGCGCCGTGCAGACAGGCTATCGCGCGCCATCGCTGGCGCAGTCGCACTTCTCATCCGTGGCCACGAACTTCGTGACGGTCGGCGGCGTCAGCACACCCTTCGAGATCCGCACCTTCGCGGTCGGAAGTCCGGGGGGCGCACTTCTGGGAGCCGAGCCGCTGAAGCCGGAACAGTCGAGGAGCGTCAGTCTCGGCCTGACGATGCGCCCGTTCGAGACATTCTCGATCTCGACCGACTACTACCGGATCGCCATCGAGGACCGGATCGTACTGTCGGGCAACTTCCTTGGCCCTGCGGTCGAGACCCTGCTCGCGAGCAATGGCATCGCCGGGGTGAACGGTGCCCGCTACTTCACCAACGCGATCGATACGCGGACCGAGGGAATCGACGTCGTGCTCAACTACGGTCTCGATCTCCGGACGGCCGGCCTCCTTCGCTTCACCGGCGGCTACAACCGGAACAGCACCGTAGTGACGAACGTCGATCCGACACCCCCGCAGCTCGCCGCGGTAGCCTCCGCCCTCTTCGATCGCGTGCAGCGAAACCTCATCCAGCGCGGCCAGCCGCAGGACAACGTCAGCCTGACCCTGAACCATCAGGTCAGGAACTTCGTCACCAACATCCACGCCAGCCGGTTCGGTGAGATCACGATCTTCATGCCGGCCACGGATGGCTCGGGCGACCAGACGTTCTCGAAGAAGTGGGTTACCGACCTGTCGTTCGGATATCGTTTCTTCGACATGCTCCAGCTCACCCTGGGGGGAAACAACATCCTCGACGTGTATCCCGACACGATTCTCACCGCGAACCAGACCCGCGGGATCTACCTATACGCCGGCGCGTCGCCCTTCGGCTTCAACGGCCGGTACTACTACGTGCGCGCCGCGTTCGACATCGCCGGATTCGGAAGCCCCTTCAACCGTTCGGAGAAGGTCGCGGCCAGAGCGCGCACCGTGAGGCCAGCTGCGGAGCGGTAGCCGCAGCGCTGTACCCGGGCTGGTCGGAGCGCGCCGTGGATCGTCGATCCACGGCGCGCTCTGCATCCGCGTGAGAAGCCCGGGGACATTGATCGCGCCGCAGCCCGCGGAACGTGTTACCGATCCGGCGCTCGATCGTCCGAGGCAACCGTGTGACGCCCGACCCGGAGCGACGTCTTTTAGGGAGTGCTGTAGCAGTACCCGCAGTACCCAAGGGATGTCCCCTTAGGCCCCCCACTTGTCAGGAGATTCCATGAGCAAGTTCATCACCGCAGTAGCCGCGGCCGCGCTCGTCGTTGGAGCCGCCGCGCCCGCAGCAGCGCAGGACGCGAATGATGCAGTCGCGTTCTTCGCGCTGATCAGCACGCCTTATGGCGCGCTTCCGGCCGTCGCTTCCGGCCCGGCCGATGCCGGCCCGTCGCTCGACGTCCGCTATGGTCGCTATTCGTTCGAGGGCAGCAACTACTCCATCAACAACATCGGGCTCGGCGGCAACTTCGCCGCTGCCGGTGGTCGCATGGGCATCATGCTCGGCATGGTGAACGGCGAAGCGGGCGACGGCGCGAAGATGGCCGGCGTCGACTACAATCGCTCGGTGTGGTCGCGCCCCGTGGGCGCGTCGACGAGCAACACCGTCAGCCTCGCGCTGCACCCGGCGATCGGCTATGGCAAGTTCGATGATGTCGATGTCAACTCGCTGTCCGCCGCGGTCGACCTTCCGGTGCAGGTCGCGATGAGCACGGGCAACGGCATGCAGGTCGTGTCGTTCCTGGCCCCGGGCTTCGGCTACGGCCGTCTCTCCGATGGCACCTCTTCCGAGAGCGGCACGCGTACGGTTCTCGGCGGCGGTGTTGGCCTCCTGAACATCGGCGGCGGACTCGGCGTCAACCTCGGCTTCCGCAAGATCTTCCTCGCGGATGCTCCGACGCAGTGGGGCCTCGGCATGAGCTGGAGCCGGTAAACCCTACCGCACCACAACTGGACGCGCCCGCGGCGATTCTCGCCGCGGGCGCGTTCTTTTGTGGTTCATCGCGGATTTGGGTGCAGTTCTTCGGGGAACACACCTTTGATCTTGAGGATGAAATAGTCGTCAGCCTGGAGCCATACGCCATTCGCTTGATCACCTTGACCTTGTTGTTGATCCCCTTCGGGACGGCCCGTGTGGAGCGGATATCGGCAGTTATTGATGATCCCCGCGGCATGCCGCGCGAGATTCTTCGCGAAGGTCCGGGAGAGGCTTGAGCCCGCTCGCCTCGGCCAGCGCGCACCACTGGTCCAGCGCCCGTTGGGCCCACCCCGGCAGCCAGTAGGTCCAGATGTGTTTCAACTGGTCCTTTAGGATGTAGACGAGATTGAGATTCGCCTTCGCCGCGAGCAGCGCGTCGAGCCGCTCTCGTTGATCCCCCACGAGGTTGTCCTCGTTCTTGAGCAGGATATACCGACTCCCCTTTGATGAGCTGGCGTCCTGCCTCGTGGCGCTGCTTCGACTGGTCCACGCGGACCCGATCGATGACCTCACGACTGAACTTGGCCACCGCGTGACCTCCCGCACGACCTTCCCTACCATACCGCCTTCGCCCGGAAAGTTGCAGCAGAGGAACAGCACAAAGGGATCTGAGAAGTTTACAGGGTCGCCGTTCACATAACCGTACAGATTGAGCCTGCGAGCCCTATCGGATCTTCCTGGGTGCATTAGACCGGTGGAACCTCCGTCGTACTCGGCGGCCCTGCAAGTTGTTTAGCCTCTTCTCTTTAGCCGCTCGCCGTTTCTGGAAGTCGTCGTAATTCGTGCCTCGAGCCGATGATGCGAGTTTTCGAGGCCTGACACCAGTGGCGCGCTGCGCTCGGTCTCGCACGCAGGGCCCTCGGTGCGCGTGTGGAGGGCCCTCGCCTCTAGCTTGTACGTGCG
>JBGTMW010000030.1:0-8904 GCA_041743365.1 Gemmatimonadaceae bacterium | reverse complement strand
CGGAACGCCGGCTGGTGGTGGTGGCGGCGGCGGCGGCCGCGGTCGCGGCGGAGACTGATCGATGCTGCTCGGCGAGATTCTGGCAGTTGCGCTCGGCGCCCTTCGCGCGAACAAGCTGCGTTCGTGCCTGACGATGCTCGGCATCGTGATCGGCGTCGGCGCGGTCATCGCCATGATCGCCATCGGAACCGGTGCTCAGACCCAGATCCAGGCGCGCATTGCGGCACTGGGGACGACGCTGCTGACGGTGAACGCCGGCCAGCAGCGCGGCTTCGGTGGCGTCGCGTCAGCCACGGATCGCGCCCCGCTCACTCTCGACGACGCCGATGCACTTCGTGACTCGAGCAGGTTCGTGGCGGCCGTTCAGCCGGAGATGGAGCGGCGTCTCTCCTTCCAGTTCGGCAACAAGAACACCCAGTCGAGCATCATCGGAACGACCGCGAACTATCTCACGGTTCGGAAGGTGAAGCTCGCCGCGGGCCGCATGTTCACCGAACTCGAGGATGCCGGAAAGCGGCGCGTCGCGGTCATTGGTCCGTCGGTCGTCGAGAACCTCGAGATCGCAGCCCCGGAACTGATACTGGGACAGAACGTTCGCATTCGCGGAATCCAGTTCGAGGTGATCGGTATCCTGGAGTCGAAGGGACAGTCGTCGCCTTTCGGCAACCCGGACGATCTCGTCCTGATTCCCCTGGAGACAGCGCGCTTCCGGACTCACGGCGGCCGAGGGCTGCGGTCGATCAGCGTGCTCGCGCCATCGGAGGAGCTGATCCCGCAGACGACGGCGGAGATCCAGCGGATCCTCCGTCGAACCCACAAGCTTCGCCCCGGCCGCCCGGACAACTTCCGCATCCAGAACCAGTCGGAGTTTCTCGTCGCCGCTGCGGACAACCAGAAGACCTTCACCGCGCTGCTCGCAGGCATCGCCGGCGTGAGCCTCATCGTCGGCGGGATCGGCATCATGAACATCATGCTCGTGTCTGTCACCGAGCGCACGCGAGAGATCGGCGTGCGCAAGGCGCTCGGCGCAACGCGAGGGATGATCCTGCTCCAGTTCCTGATCGAGGCCGTCGTCCTGTGCATTCTGGGCGGGATCATCGGGATCCTTGCTGGGGGGGGCGGCGCGATAGCGCTGAGCACCAAGATGGGACTTCCGACCGAGATCTCCCTGTCCTCGATCGTCCTCGCCTTCGCCTTCTCGGCTGGCGTCGGAGTGCTTTTCGGTGTCTGGCCTGCCCGCCGAGCGGCGTCGCTCGATCCTATCCAGGCACTGCGATACGAGTAGCGCCTTCGCGCGGCATTCACGCTGGCCTGGTTACGAGCCGGTCCCCAACACGTGGACCGGCTCGTTGTTTACTGTGGTCTGTTGTTGGGTCTGCCAGCATATACGACGAAGAAGTCATCGGATGCTGCGGATGGTACGGATAAAAGATCACCTGCAATGAAAAAAGGCGAAGAGCGAGGGAGAGCTCGGTACGGCGAACGTCGCTTCTGTTTCAATTGTTCACACGATCTTTCGACCCGGCTCGGAACTCGCCTCCGCAAGGAGCAATGGCTCTTTCATCCGTCAAAGCCGCGGCATCCGTAACAGACTTCGTCCCACCTCCGCCTGGCTCGCTGTTGACGGCCGAGCAGCTATCTGGGCTGGCGGCTCGAAGCTTCCACCGTGAGCGCTCCGATACGGCTGTCAGCGAGCAGGCTGGGAGCTGACGGCGGTGCGTTCGTACGCGGTGGCCATCACAGCGGCTTGCTCGAAACAGCTCCCAGCCACTGAGCCGCGGAGCCACTCGCGGCCTGGAGTCGGAGCTGCAAGGGCGAGCCGCCAGCCCGGACAGCCGCTCGGCTGAAAGCCGCGAGCTTCATCCCCCCCCGGAAGGGGCCGATCCGACGAGCCACTGGCGCCACCACGACGTCTTTCTCTCCCGTTCCGCGAGGGCGGCGTCGCGCCAGGCCGCCTGCATCTCGCCAGCGTCCGCAAAGCGCTCCTCTGGATCGGCGGAAAGGCCGCGACGAAGCCACGCGGCGATCTCCGGCGGAAAACGATCGAGGTCGATGAGGCCCGAGAGCTGGCGAGCGAGAATCGCCTTCGCATCGCCGGAGCCGAAGGGAGGCGCGCCGGTGAGCACGAACACCACGATCCCGGCGAGCGCGAAGCAGTCCACTGCCGGGCCCTGCGTCTCGCCGAGGAGCTGTTCGGGCGCGGCAAAGGAAGGGGTTCCCGATGCGCTGGCGCTGTCCTCGCCGGTGACGTTGGCAATGCCGAAGTCCGCGATCTCCCACCGGTTGTACCGGTCGATGAGTATGTTCTCGGGCTTCAGGTCGCGATGGATCACGCCGACGGCATGGCCAGCCGCGAGACCGTCGAGCACGAGATCGACCTGTGTCGCGACCTCCTCGAGGGATCGCGGGCCAGTGCGCGCGATCAGGTCGGCGACCGAGCCGCCCTCCGCCAGTTCCATGGTGTACCAGGAGACATCTCCGCGCCTGTCCCAGTCGTAGATCGGGACGATCGCCGGGTGGGAAAGCTGCGCCGCGAGCCGGGCCTCGCGACGGAAGCGCGCGACGCTCTGAAGGTCGTGAGTGACGCTCGGATGCAGCATCTTGAGCGCGACCTCGCGACCAAGGGAAAGATCACGCACGCGCCACACCGACCCGAAGTTCCCGCGACCCAGCGAGGCGAGCACCTCGTAGTCGTCGCCCACCGCCCACCGAAGACGTGACTCCTCCGTCTCGGCGTCCATGCCTTCCGCGCGCTGACTCTCCGTCGTGGAATGAAGAATGAGCGTTCGCATGCCTATGACACGGTCGATCGCGCGCAGCATCCCGACGATCGAAGGAAAGCGGTCGGCCGGATCCGGCAGCAGCGCGCGATCGAGCACCGAGGCGAGTACCTGCGGACACTCGGGAGCCGCGAGCCGAACGGGGGGCACCGCAAAATGCGGCGGGTATTCGCCAGTGAGCAGGGAGAAGCAGACTGCCGCGAGCTGCCACTGATCGGTGGACTGGGTCGGCGACCATCTGCCATCCTCCCACTCCGGGGGAACCGGCATCTTGCTCATGCTCGGCGCAATCCCGGGGGGAATGTCGCTGCGGGAAACGGTCCATTCCCATCCGAGCAGCCATATCCGGCCGGTCGGCGTGATCCAGAGCGTTTCATCCGAGAGCGCCCCCGCGACCGATCCGGAGTCGTGCAGGTACGAGAGCGCCGACCCGGCCGCGCGAATCACCTGAAGGAGGAGCTGGATGTCCCCGGTGGAAACGCGCCTGAACCGCGAACCGATCGATTCCCCGACGATCCAGCGCCGCAGGTATCCCGGCCCGCGCCGACTGTCCTGGAAGGTCGCCCAATAGTGGTAAGTCGTCGGGATCGTCGAGTGACCGCGGTGCGCGAGCTGCCGCGCCTCCGACGCCAGCCATCCCACATGCTCGGGGTCGGGCGCGCTGATGAGGGCGAGTGACCGCCCCAGGGCATCGATGACCTCCTGCGAGTGGCGGTACTCGCTCGTCACGCCGTCCGCACCCCACTGCCAGCCGGGCGGAAGTTGCCAGTCGACGAGATGAGGGGGCAGAGCCGTCGAGATCAGGCTTTGCTGCTCTGCGGAATGCCCGAGGGTCATGGGCACCAAATATACCGCGAACAGGAAGGAGGGCGAAGAGAAACCTTCGCCCTCCTTCCTCTTGCAGGCCTGCAGCCAAAGCTCAACTCTTGTCGTCTGCCTTCTGCTGCCCTTCGCCGAACTTCTGCTGCGCCTTGCCCTTCAGCTCCTGCCCCTTGCCCTTGAGCTGCTCGCTCTCGTTGTCGGTGATGTCGCCGATCTTGCCGCGAACCTTACCTTCGGCTTCCTTCGCGGCGCCCTTGGTACGATTCTCTGCGCCGCGCTCGTTGAGGTCCTTGTCAGCCATGTTCGACTCCGTCATCAAGGTGAAAAGCTCGTCCGGTTCCCGGACGCAGCACACACTTGGCAAGGCATGTGCCGATCCGAAACGCCTGTGTTTGCGAGCAACTCCCGATGAGCCTCTGCCCTTGTTCGATCCCCGCGCCTATCCCCATCCTTCACCATGAGCCAGCTCGTTCGCCTCGAGTCGTCCCGCGCAGCCCCGAGAGTGCTCGCGTCGTTCATCGTGAACGGCGAGCCGGTCACCGCGGCCATCCCGCCGCACGCCACCCTGCTCGAAGTACTGCGGGAGGATCTGGGGCTCACCGGCACGAAGCACGGCTGTGAGCTCGGCGAATGCGGGACGTGCACGGTGATCGTCGACGGTGTGCCGATGCTCTCCTGCCTCGCCCTCGCGTTGTCGTACCGCGACGCCTCGATCGAGACCGTCGAAGGGATGGCGGGCAGCGAGGGACTGCACCCGCTCCAGGAAGCGTTCGCCGAGCTGGGCGCGGCGCAATGCGGCTACTGCACACCCGGGTTCCTGCTCGCATCGATGGCGCTGCTCGCCGAGAAGCCCGCGGCGACACGGGAGGAGATCACCGAGGCACTGAGCGGCAACCTCTGCCGCTGCACCGGCTACCTGAAGATCTTCGAGGCCGTGGAGCTCGCGGCTTCGCGGATGTCGTCACCAGCATCGGCACCGAAATGAGCGGCAGCGAACGGACGGTCATCGGGACGTCGCGTCGAAAGGTCGACGCGACGGCGAAGGTCACCGGAGCGCTGCGGTTCGCGGACGACCTGTCGCTGCCCAGGATGCTCCACTGCAAGCTGCTGCGCTCGCGGCATCCGCACGCGCGCATCCTCCACATCGGCACCACTCGAGCCGAAGCGGCCGAGGGCGTCATCGCGGTGATGACCGGGCGGGACCTGCCGATTCCATTCGGCATTCTTCCGGTGTCGGAGGACGAGCACGCGCTCTGTCCCGAGATCGTGCGATTCGTCGGCGATCCGGTCGCTGCCGTCGCCGCCACGAGCGAGGAGGCGGCTGCCGAGGCGTGCCTGCTGATCGACGTCGATTACGAGCCGCTGGAGACCGTTGGCTCGATCGAGGAAGGGCTGGATGCGCGAAAGCCGCTGCTCCACTCGTACGGCGATGACGCAAACGTCCACAAGCGCGTGTCGATGGAGTTCGGCGAAGTCGATGCAGCCCTCGCGACGGCCGAACACGTCCGCGAGGATCTGTTCTTCTACGAGGGGAGCACGCACCTGCCGATGGAGCAGCATGCGTCGCTCGCGGAGTGGTCGGCCGACGGCAGGATAACCCTCTGGTCGAGCACCCAGACACCTCACTACCTGCATCGCGCGGCGGCGAAGGTGCTCGGGATGTCACCAGCGCACGTTCGCATCATCGCCACCCCCAACGGCGGAGGGTTCGGCGGCAAGTCCGATCCGTTCGGTCACGAGATCGTCGTCGCCGCGCTCGCGCGCAGGACCGGACGTCCGGTGAAGATCGCCCTCACACGCGAGGAGGTCTTCTACTGTCATCGCGGACGGCATCCCACTCTCATGCGCATACGCACGGGTGTGAAGCGCGACGGATCCATCGTCGGCATGGACTTCACTTCCTTCCTCGACGGCGGAGCGTACGGCTCATACGGGGTCGCGAGCACGTACTACACGGGCGCGCTCCAGACCGTCACTTATGCAGTGCCCGCATATCGGTTCCGGGGCGCGCGGGTCTTCACCAATAAGCCGCCCTGCGGCCCGAAGCGCGGACACGGCACGCCGCAGCCCAGGTTCGCGCTCGAGGTGCACCTCGACAAGATCGCCACGGACCTTTCGCTCGACCCGGCCGACATGCGCCGCGGGATGCTCCAGCCGCCGAATTCGGTGACGGCGAACTGGCTGCGCATTGGCACCATGTCGCTCGGTCCGTGCATCGACGAGGTGGTGAAGGCGAGCGGCTGGCGCGAGAAGTTCCGCAAGCTCCCCTTCGGGCGCGGCGTCGGCATTGCATGCTCATCGTACATCTCGGGCGCGGGGCTGCCGATCTACTGGAACAACATGCCGCATTCGGGCGTGCAGCTGAAGCTCGATCGCTCGGGCGGCGTCGCCGCATTCTGCGGATCCACCGACATCGGCCAGGGATCGGATTCGGTGCTGGCCTACTGCGTCGCCGAGGTGCTCGGCATCGAGCCAACGGACATACGCGTCGTCACCGGTGACACCGATCTCACACCGGTCGACCTCGGCTCGTATTCATCGCGCGTTACCCTGATGATGGGCAACGCCGCGATCCAGGCGGCGGAGCGCGCCAGGGAGATGCTGATTCCCGCGGTCGCCGGGAAGCTGAAGGTTCCGGCGGGCCGGCTGGTGCTCGGCGGACGCCGCGTCTTCGATGTCGAGAACCCGGAGATCGGCGTGTCGTTCGCCGAGGCGGTGCAGATCGCGGAGGCGAAGCACGGGGCGATCGGTAGCGTGGGGTCGTACACCCCACCGCGATCTCCGGGGCGTTACAAGGGAGCAGGCGTCGGACCATCGCCCGCGTACTCCTACTCGTGCGCGGTCGCCGAGGTGGAGGTGGATCCACTCACCGGGATCGTGCGCGTGCCGAAGATCTGGATCGCGCACGACATTGGTCAGTCGATCAACCCGCTGCTCGTCATCGGTCAGGTGGAAGGCAGCGTCTACATGGGTCTCGGTGAGATCCTCATGGAGGAGATGACCTACCGCGATTCCGGGCGGAACCTGGTCCATCATCATCCGAGCATGCTCGAGTACAAGAGCCCGACGACGATGGAGATGTGCGACGTTCACACCATACTGGTGAACGATCCCGATCCCAACGGACCGTTTGGCGGCAAGGAGGCAGGACAGGGACCGCTGCTGCCGGTGATGCCCGCGGTTGCGAACGCGGTGTTCGATGCCGTTGGTGTCCGTATCGATGAGGTGCCGTGCTCGCCACACAAGGTGCTCAGGGCGCTGAAGGAGAAGATGAAGGGACGCGAGGGACGCGTCGGTCCGGCGGGCGTTCCCGATTATGCCTTCCCCGCCCCGACTCGCATCCTCACTCCGGCACAGGGTGGCACCGGACGCGAGCTCGATGGGCGCGCGCACAGCGAGGTCGGTGGGCCGGTCGAGCAGGCCGGTGAGACGACTGCGGCCGCCATCGGCGGGCTGACGCAGGAGCGCGACCGCTGATGCTGCGACTCCCCCGATTTACTCTGCTCGAGCCGCGCACGATAGCGGAGGCCGTGCAGATGCGCGCGACGGCGGGGGACGATACCTCGTACGTCGCAGGCGGCACGGATCTCTACCCGAACATGAAGCGCAGGCAGCAGACGCCGGCGACGGTCATCTCCCTGGCGCGAGTTCCCGAGCTGGGCGGAGTGACCGGGACGCCCGAGGAGGGAATGACGATAGGCGCGTGCGCGACGCTGACCACGGTCGCGACACATCCGATGCTGGTGACGCACTACCGCGCGGTGACACACGCGGCGCACACCGTCTCGACGCCGCTGCTGCGCAACATGGGAACGATGGGCGGCAACCTCCTTCTCGATACCCGCTGCAACTACTACGACCAGACCTACGAGTGGCGGAAGGCCATCGACTTCTGCATGAAGCGCGATGGTGAGATCTGCTGGGTGGCTCCATCGAGCCCGCGATGCTGGGCAGTGCAGTCGTCCGATGGAGTTCCCGTGGCGGTAGCGCTCGGCGCAGAGGTGACTCTCGCGAGCACGCGCGGCGAGCGGAGGATTCCGGCGGCCGGCCTGTACCGGAACGACGGGATCGACTACCTGACCAAGGCGCCCGACGAACTGCTCGTGGCGTACCATCTCCCGCCGGCGAAGGGGTGGCGCGCGGCCTACCGGAAGCTGCGCCGGCGGGAGGCGTTCGACTTTCCCGTGCTGGGCGTCGCGGTACGACTCGATCTCGAGCCGGATGGGACGGTGACCGCTGCGCGAATCGTGCTCGGTGCCGTGGCCTCCCATCCCATGGAGGTACCCGAGGCTGCGGCAGCCGTGATCGGGCGGCGGCTCGACCCCTCGACGATCGGCGCCGCGGCCGACGCCGCGTTCAGGCCGGCGAAACCCATGGACAACACGGACTTCACGCTCGGCTGGCGGAAGGAGATGGTGCGAGTCTACGTGCAGAGGGCGCTGGAGGAGTTGGCCCCGGCTTGACCCGTACCCCCCAGGGCTGTACCCATACTGCAGCCCCTTTTTCAGAGAGATTTCATGTTTCGTCGCATTCTCGCCGCCGGCGGCAGCGCCGCCGCGTCGATGCTGATCGCCGGCAGTGCGCTGGCCCAGGTCGGTGCCCTGTCCGGGGCAGTGTACGAACCTGCCAGCAAGACCGGCCTGGCCGGCGCCGAGGTGCAGATCGTCGGAACGAAGCTCGTGGCGATGACGGCCGCCGACGGCAGCTACACGATCACGGATGTCCCTGCCGGCATGCGGAAGGTCCGGATCACCCGGCCAGGTTATCTCACGTTCAGCCTGTCGGAGGTCCGGATCGAGGCGCTGGACACTGCACACGTTTACGTTGCGCTAGCCCCCGAACCAGCTGCACACCCGCATCACGTTTCGACGGCCGAGCCCGGCGTGGTGCGCGAACCGGGACCGATGTACATCATCGATGGCGTCATCCTCGCGAGCGGGGTGGTGCCGCCGAAGATCGACCCGAAGACCATCGAGAGTGTCGAGGTGATCGGGGGTGACGCAGCGCGAAAGATGTACGGCGAGAGCGCGGTTACCGGAGTCATCATGATCACGACGAGGAAGATGCCGGACGGAAGGTGATCGTCGTCACGCCATCGCGAATGCTCGCGCACGGTCCGGTAGACTTCCACGAACCGACGGATGCATGACGCTGGTGCGGCTACCGGCATGAGCTAAAGGCATGACCGTCGATCCAACCGGGGCTGCTGCACGGCCGCCGGGTGAAGTTCCTCTCGCGGCCGGCCTCACCGGCGCGCGTCCCGTGCCGCCGCACCGCCATCACGCCGAGCACAACCCTCGCG
>JBGTMW010000029.1:0-9562 GCA_041743365.1 Gemmatimonadaceae bacterium | reverse complement strand
TCCGCCAGCAGCAGCGCCTCGCGGAGATCGTGCGTCACCAGGACGATGGTGAGCGGCCTGGCCGCACGCAGCCGCGCGAGCATCCGCTGGAGATCCGACCGCGTGATGGCGTCGAGCGCCCCGAAGGGCTCGTCGAGCAGTAGGAGCGACTGTCCGCCGGCGAGGGCGCGCGCGAAGGCGACGCGTTGCCGCTGTCCCCCGGAGAGCTCGTGAGGCCAGCGGTCGGCCATCTCGCCTGCACTCAGGCCGACGAGATCGAGCGCTGTGTCAGCACGCTGGGCGCTGTCCGGCGCGCCTGTCAGCCATGGAACGAGGGCGACGTTGCGCCTGACCCGCCAGTGCGGAAGAAGTCCACCCTCCTGGGGGACGTATCCGATCGCACGCCGAAGCTCGACCGGCTCCCGCCCGGCGATGTCCTGCCCGCCGATCGCGATGCGGCCGGCGTCGGTGTGATCGAGGCGATTGATGCAGCGAAGGAGCGTGCTCTTCCCGGCGCCGCTCTCCCCAACCAGGGCGAGGCACCGGCCGGCATCGATGGCGAGCGAGACGTCGTCGAGCGCGAGTACGTTGGCGTGGCGCTTCGTTACGTGCGCGACGGAGAGCGAGGGGGCGAGCTTGCTCACCTCGGCCGGGCGCCCGCGGGAAAATTCGACCCGCCGGATCGGTTATGAGTCGGGCGCGTCGGTCGTCTCCTGAGAGGCCCGCGCGAAGCGACGTTTCCAATCTCCGAAATGGACTTCAAGCTCATGCTCAACCGCCTCCTCCTCTTCGTGACCCTCGTCACCGCCACACTGGGCGGCCCCTCCGTGGCGTCGGCGCAGTCGATGAAGACCGGGAACTTCACGGTCCTGATCTCGAAGGACCCGGCAGGCGAGCGGAATCGCTCCTATGCCTACGCCCCCTCGGCCGACTCGATCGGCGGCCTGGGATGGAAATGCCTCGGAGACGGCATGAACGTGATTCTCGCCTTCGGGAAGTACTTCCGCGAGGACCGCGGACGCCAGATCGTCGTCCGCTACCAGTTCAATGGAAAGCCGGAAGCAGCTCCAAGCTACTGGACCCTCGCGAACGGCGGCGAGGCCGCTTACATGCCGCTGAGCGAGGTTGAAGCGTTCACCTCCCAGGCGAGAGGGAGCAGGCAGGTGGTCATGCGTGTCAGCGATCCCGTGGACGGGCAGACCCGGACATTCGATGTCGGCCTCGGAAAGCTCGGCTCGGCACTCGGGCGCGTGGGCAAGTGCCCGGCCGCGCCGCGCCGCTGAGAGCGTGGTGCGCAAGGGCTGACTTCAAGGGCGAATTGGCCGCGGATTAACGCGGACTAACGCGGATAACTTCAGCGTGGGTTCAGGGATCGCGCTGGGAGCGGTCCAACCGTGGGCTGAAAAATGAACGGCTCTGGCTGCATCCAGGTGTGATGCGGGTCCGGAGCCGTTTACGTTCCCTGCCCGGTCTATGCTGTTCGTGTTCTTGTTGTTGATTCTTGTTGTTGATTCCTGTTGTTGATTCTTGTTGTTCCTTGTTGCTGGTTCCTGTTGGTCTTGGTGTTCTTGTCATTTTTCTTGCCTCGCCCGTCTCGTCCCGAGTCGCAAGCCTGTCGCAGTTATCCGCGTTGGTCCGTGTTAATCCGCGGCTGCCGTTCAGCAGTTTTGCGCCACGCTACCGCGGCCCGAGTCGGCCGTACTTCCGGAGAATCTCCCGAACCCGCTCGTGCGCGATGGCGCGGGAGGTCGTGCCATTTCTCCCGGTCATCGTCTCGGCGCCGATGAGCGCGTTGATCACCGCTTCCTCGGTTGCCTGCACCGTGGCCTCGAACAGCGGCCCCATGCGCTGATTGGGGAGCACGGAGACCTGCGCCTCATCCGCGGCCGATGCTGCGCCGGCATTCGCGGTGGAGAAAGCGAGGAAGATGTCGCCGGATCCGTTGTCAGCGATCGAGCCTGTCCGGGCGAGGCCGAGGGATGCGCGCTTCGCCAGGCGCTCGAGCTGATGTGGCAGCAGGGGTGCGTCCGTGGCGACGATGATGATGATCGACTTGGATGCGGGCCGCTGTTCCGTGTCGTCATCTTCTCTCCCTGCTTCCCTGGCCAGCTCCGCGCCCACCGGCACACCCGCGATCTGAAGCAGGCGCTGGGCGCCGTGGTTGGCCTGCACCAGCACGCCCACTGTGTAAGTGCCGGATGCGCCGGGAATCCGGCGTGAGGCTGTGCCGGTTCCACACTTGAATCCGTAGCATCGCATCCCCGTCCCGCCGCCCACGTTTCCTTCGGCCACGGGGCCCGGCGCCGCTCCGTCCAATGCGGCGAAAACGTGTTCCGGCTTGACGTGGAAGCCGTTGATGTCGTTCAGTTGGCCGTCGTAGGTCTCGGCCACCACCGGGAGAGCCCAGGGCTGGAAGAGGGTTCCGCGGCGAACCGCCCATTGGATGGATGCGTCGCGAACGGTGCCCACGCTGTGGGTGTTCGTGATGAGCACGGGGCCTTCGAGGAACCCGGATTCCTCGATCCAGGTAGTCCCCGTCATCTCGCCATTTCCGTTGAGCGCGAACCAGCCGGCGAACACGGGATCCGCGGACGACTTCCCTCGCGGGAGGATCGCGGTGACGCCCGTGCGTATCGCATCGCCGCTGATCAGCGTCGACATGCCCACCTCGATGCCGGCGATGTCGGTGATCGCGTTGAGGGGTCCGGGCGTTCCTTCGAATGGGATTCCGAGATCGCGCGCGCGCATTCTGGCCTGTGCTAGTAGGGGGGTCGTTGCGACGAAGCAGGCGATGACAATGGCAAGACATCGCATCGCGCGTCCTCCGAAGGAAGGGATGCTCTCGCCGGAGCGCCGGCTCGGGGTTCGGGCCCGCCAAGGTGTGACGCCGGCGAGGTCCGCGGCAACCATTGGGTTCGCGGTAATGGTCGAGCCCGCCGTCGCGAAGGGCGGCCGGGCCCCGCTTGCGCTCCGGCGCTGCTTTTGCCTTGCACTCCCGCTGCAGCAGCTCGAGCACATCTATGCGGGCGCAGCGTGCCGTCATCGGCAGGCGAGCGCCACCGCTCTCATATCGTGGAGATTCAGAATGCGTGTCTGGCGAGGAAAGCCCTATCCACTCGGCGCCACATGGGATGGAAAGGGCGTGAACATCGCCCTCTTCTCTGAGAACGCCACCGCGGTCGAGCTCTGCCTGTTCGATGCAGCCGACGACGCACTGGAGTCGCATCACGTCCGGGTTCGCGAGCGCACCAACCAGGTCTGGCACTGCTACCTGCCCGATCTCCGTCCGGGGCAGCTGTATGGATTCCGGGTGCACGGTCCGTACAAGCCGGAGGAAGGGCATCGCTTCAATCCGGCGAAGCTCGTGCTCGATCCGTACGCCAAGGCGATCACGGGCTCGATCAAGTGGAGTGACGCGATCTTCCCCTACAAGGTCGGCGGGGCTGGCGAGGATCGCGAGATCGACACCGAGAACAGCGCGGGGGGGATGCCCAAGTGCGTCATCGTGGACGACGCGTTCAGCTGGGACAACGACCGTCGCCCGGAGATCCCCTGGAACAGGACGGTGATCTACGAGACGCACGTGAAGGGTATGACCATCAGGCATCCCGATGTCCCCGAGCAGTTCCGCGGTACGTATCTCGGACTCTGCTCAGATCCGATGATCGATCACTTCCTCTCGCTCGGGGTGACCGCGGTCGAGCTGCTGCCGGTGCACCAGTTCGTGAACGACCGGGGGCTCGTCGAGAAGGGACTGACCAACTACTGGGGCTACAACTCGATCGGCTTCTTCGCTCCCGACGTGCGCTACTCCACCAGCGGTCTCGGGAACCAGGTCTACGAGTTCAAGTCCATGGTGCGGACGTTTCACGCGGCGGGGATCGAGGTGATCCTCGACGTCGTGTACAATCACACTGCCGAGGGGAATCACATGGGCCCGATGCTCTGCTTCAAGGGCATCGACAACAAGGCGTACTATCGACTCGTGCCCGACGATCCCGGCCACTACTACGACTTCACTGGAACGGGCAACTCCCTGAACATGCAGCACCCGCGGACGATCCAGGTCGTCCTGGACTCGCTCCGCTACTGGGTGACGGAGATGCACGTGGACGGCTTCCGCTTCGACCTCGCGCCGGTGCTCGCGCGCGAGCTGTTCGAGGTCGATCGGCTGAGCGCCTTCTTCGACATCATCCAGCAGGATCCGATTCTATCGACCGTCAAGCTGATCGCCGAGCCATGGGATGTCGGTCCGGGCGGATACCAGGTCGGAAACTTCCCCGTGGGCTGGGCGGAATGGAACGGCAAGTATCGCGATGCCATCCGCAAGCTGTGGAAGGGCGAGCACGGCCAGCTTCCCGAAGCGGCGTCGCGGCTATCCGGATCGGCCGACATCTACAAGTGGTCCGACCGACTCGCCTACGCGAGCGTGAACTTCGTGGTCGCGCACGACGGCTTCACGCTGAACGACCTGGTGAGCTACGAGCAGAAGCACAACGAGGCGAACGGCGAGAACGACCAGGACGGCGCCAACGACAACGCCAGCCGCAACTGGGGCGCCGAGGGACCGACGGATGATGAGGGGATCCTCGACATCCGCTATCGGATGATGCGCAACTTCATCGCGACGCTCGCCTTCTCCCAGGGCGTTCCCATGATCGCGCATGGCGATGAGATCGCCCGCACTCAGGACGGGAACAACAACGTCTACGCGCAGGATTCGGAGATCAGCTGGATGGACTGGGAGCTCGATGACCGGCGGAAGGAGCTGCTCGAGTTCACGCGAAAGGTGTTTGCGATCCGCCACTCGAACCCCGTGCTGCGCCGGCGCGCATTCTTCAGGGGCGAGGTCGTGTCGTCGGGTATCAAGGATCTCACCTGGATCCGCCCCGACGGCCAGGAGATGACCGAGCCCGACTGGCAGAATGCGCAGACGTTCACGCTCGGCATGCTCATTCACGGCGATGCGACGGACGACACGGACGATCGCGGCCGCCCGATCGCTGGCGACACGATGCTGCTCCTGATGAACAACGGGGAGGGCGACACGCGGTTCACGATGCCCGCGATCGCCGGCGAGGGGCTGTGGGTGCAGCTCCTCGACACGGCTCGTGACGTCGTGCAGGTGATCGAAGATGGCTGGGTGGGCCTCGCGCCGTACTCGGTCGTCCTGCTGCGCCATGGCTCGGAGCGTCGACTCTCCGCGGTGGGCGATGCTGCCGCGACAAACATCGCGGCGGTGGAGGGGGCGGGGGTGTAGGGTCCGCCGGGGAGTGTGAAAAACTGCTCGGCAACATCAGCCTGATGCTGATAGCTCCAGCGGCTGGCTGAAAGCTGCGGACGACGAGACGTGCCAGTGCTCGCGGCTTCCAATCCCTCGGCTCGGGGCGTCCTGGCCGTCGCAGCTCGGGCTTCGGGCCAGCCGCCGTTGCCCACGCTGCAACGCCGTCGTCAAGAGGGGAATGCGGCGGGCCCTCCTCAGCCCGGACCGCCAAAGTACCCGACGGTGAGGAGTTTTGATGCAGCGCAACAAGCGACCCACCCCCCTCCGCGACTCCCCCTTCGCCTTCACCCGTCCGGCGCGCCGTCGAGGGTGGATCGACCGGATGCTCAGCCGGCCCCGCGCGGACCTGGCTGACACCGCGCTCCAGAATCTCCTCTCCCAGCGCGATCCCGCCCACATCACGCGCACCGACATCTCCGAGCTGCTGCTTGAATACGATGTGAGCGGGCCGGCAGCGCGCGACCTGCTCGTGCAGATGTGGCGGCGCGTGCTCACGGCATTCCTCGGCGACGATGCATTCTCGGATCGCGAGATCGCCTACCTCGAGGCGCTTCGCGACGCGCTCGCGCTCACGGATGAGGAGATCGCGGCCTCCGAGCGGCAGGTCGTCCATCCGCGATATGCCATCGCGCTGCGCGATGCACTGGCCGATGCGCGGCTCACGGATGACGAGCGTGCCACCCTCGCACGGCTGGCCGAGCAGCTTCGCCTTCCCGATGACGTCCAGAAGGAGCTGCACACGCGATCCAGTCGCTCGGTCATCGAGGGTCTCCTTCATCGCTCGGTTGCCGATCGGCGACTCTCACCCGCGGAGTTGGAGCAGCTCGCGTCGGTTGCACGCCATCTCGGCGTGACTCCCGACTTCGATGGGGCGACCGAGGCGATGCTCGACCGATATGCGCTCTTCTGGCACATCGAGAACGGCGATCTTCCCTCCGTCATCGTCGATGACATTCCCCTCGACGCGGATGAGACCTGCCACCTGGCGCTGCCCGCGGAACGGTACGAGTCGCGCGGAGTCGGCGAAGCGAGCGATTCCGAGGGAGCCGGCAGCGTGCGGATCGCCCGCGGCGTGTACTACCGTGTCGGCAGTACCACCGACGAGCGCATGAACCGCGGATCGCTCGAAAAAGTGGACACCGGCAGGCTGCTGGTGACGAGCAAGCGCGTGCTGTTCGATGGGACGAAGGGCAGCTCGCCCTTCAGGCTGCGCGAGCTCTCATCGTATCAGGTCTACGCGGATGGCATCGCGCTGGAGCGGCGCTCGGGCGGGGGCCCATCGTTCGCCCTCCAGGGCGACACCGAGCTCGCCGCGGTCATCCTCGGCGCAGCGCTCGCACGGGGATGACACCGGTCGCCGCGGGCGCGCACGCTACCCGTCGTCCCTCGCTGCAAGCAACTCGGACACGGTGACGAAGCGGTAGCCCCGCTCCTGCAGGCCGGAAATGATCTGCGGAACCGCCTCGAGCTTCGTGCGGTTCTGCCTCCCCATCACGTGAAGCAGGATGATCGACCCGGGACGCGCGCGCTCGAGCACGTGCTCGACGATCCGCCCTGCGTCGCGCGCGATCTCCGGATGGCTGTCCGGCTCCACATCCCAGAGAATGTTGAGTCGCGCCGTGCGCTGGAGGTACCATGGAAGCGCGACGAACCGCTTTCCGTAGGGCGACCTGAAATGGATCGGCCCATCGTGGCCGATGCTGCGAATGCGTGCATCGGTGCGCTCGATCTCGGAAGCGATCGACCGCATCGACAGTCCCAGCATTCGCGGGTGGGTGTAGGAGTGGTTGCCGATCTCGTGTCCGGCCGCGGCGATCTTCTCCGCCTCCGCGGCGTTCCGCTCAATGCCCTCCCCGATCAGGTAGAAGGTCGCCTTCACGCCCCCGGTCGCGAGGGCGCCGAGGATCTCGTCGGTGGATACGGGCAGCGGCCCGTCGTCGAAGGTGAGCGCGACGATCGAGTCGCGAGTCGCGACGCGTGGGACGAGGTTGCCGAACAGCTGGAGGGTCCGCGATCCGACGAAGTGGAAGACCGAGGTCGCGACCACCACGAGCGCGAGCGCCACGCACCCGAGCACGCGACCGGCCGCACCGATCGCACGGCGCGAGCGTCCCGCAATCCGGCGCCAGAGCATCCAGATCGCGAACGCGAATACCGCCACGAGCAGGACGAAAGCGACAGCGTCGATCATTGTGCAAACCAGTACGAAGTGGGTTCGCGGGGCGCAATGCCCGAAGCTGCATGGTACCAGTCCGAGCCACATCGGGGATAGATTGGGGTTGCGGCTCCCGGTCCACCGCCACGCACTCATTCCCTCCTCCAGAATGCGAATCGGACTCCCCCTCGCCCTCGGCCTCGGCCTCGCGATCACCGCGTGCGCCGCCTCCGATGACGCGGCAGATGCACCGACCGGCGGCACGGTCGTGATCACCAACTCCGCCGACGCCGGCGGCCTCCTGCCGCCGATCGTGCACGACATCCTCGGCAAGCAGGCCACCGACCAGATCTTCGATCGCCTCGCGGAGATCGGGCCGGAGATCAACACGATCGGCGACGAGGGCTTCGAGCCGCGGCTCGCGGAACGGTGGGAATGGGCGTCCGACTCGCTGTCCATTGTGTTTCACCTGAACCCGCGCGCTCGCTTCCACGACGGCGTGCCCGTGCGCGCATCGGATGTCCGGTTCTCCCACGGCCTGTATCGGAACCCGGCGCTCGCATCCCCGCACGCCTCGATGATCGCGAACATCGACTCGATCACTGTTCGCGACTCCATCACTGTGGTCGCCTGGTTCGGTCGGCGCACGCCGGAGCAGTTCTTCGAGGTCACCTACCAGCTCATGATCCTCCCCGAGCACCTGCTGAAGGACATCCCCGCGGCAGACCTCGGGGCATCGGACTTCGCGCGGAACCCCGTTGGATCGGGACGATTCCGCTTCGCACGCTGGACTCCTGGAAGCTCCCTCGAGATCGTCGCCGATACCGCGAACTACCGGGGCCGCTCGAAGCTCGACCGCGTCATCTGGAGCATATCGCCCGATCCCACGGCGGCGGTAACCAAACTCCTCGCTGGGGAGGCCGACTTCTACGAGGCTCTCCGCATCGAGCAGCTGGCCGACATCGCGAGCGACACCAACCTTCGGGCGGTGCGCTATCCGGCCCTGGCGTACGCGTACGTGGGGTTCAACCTGACGGATCCCGCGAACAGGAATCGTCCGCACGCGTTGTTCGCCGATCGCGCGCTGCGCCGGGCGATCTCGATGATGGTGAACCGCGAGCAGCTCGTCCGGAGCGTCTTCGACACCCTTGCCTACGTGCCACGCGGGCCCTTCGCACGCTCGCTCGGCGTCGCCGACACGACGGTCCGAACGATTCCCTTCGACTCCGTGGCGGCGGCATCGACGCTGGACTCGCTCGGCTGGCGCGACTCCAATGGGGATGGTATTCGCGACAGGAACGGCAGGCCGCTTCGTTTCGCGCTGCTCGTTCCGGCGTCGAGCTCCTTCAGGGTGCGTCTCGCAGTGCTGCTCCAGGAGCAGCTCCGTCGCGCGGGGATCGACATGACCGTCGACGAAGTCGCCTTCAGCGTGATGGCGCAGCGACAGGCTGTGGGCCGGTTCGACGCCATCTTCGGTGCGTGGAACATGGATCCCAGCCCGAGCGGGATAAGGCAGACATTCACCAGCTCGGGCGCGATCCCCGGCGGCTTCAATTACGGCTACTATCGCAGTCCCGCCTTTGATGCGCTGATCGACAGCGCGCTCACGGCAATGGATCCCGAGCGCAGCCGGTCGTACTTCCAGCGCGCGTACGAGACGATCAACGACGACGCCATAGCAATTTGGATGTACGAGCTGCCCGGCCTGGCCGGCGTCCATCGGCGCATCCAGATCACGGGTATGCGCCCGGATGCATGGTGGGCCGATCTCGCCGACTGGTCGATCCCCGCCGACCAGCGCATAGACCGTGACCGGATCGGTCTTCGATCGGCTGACCGGTAGCGCGACCGTGATCGAGGCCGCGCCGCCGGTTCAGCCACGAGACTGACATGACCAGCGCGGAGAGATCGGAACCCGCACCGGTCCGGTGGGGCGTCCTCGGCGCGGCTGCCATCGCGGTGAAGAAGGTGATTCCGGCGATGCAACGGAGCGCTCTCTGCCCCGTTGTCGCGATCGCGTCGCGCGATCCCGCAAAGGGACGCGCCGCCGCCGATGCGCTCGGGATAGAGCGTGTTCACGATTCCTACGACGCGCTCGTGAACGACCCGGAGATCGAAGCCATCTACAATCCACTCCCCAACCA
>JBGTMW010000028.1:0-8449 GCA_041743365.1 Gemmatimonadaceae bacterium | reverse complement strand
GTGGTGTCGGCTCCGAACGCCCCGCGCACCCGCGCCGATGAGCTGACCGACACGGATCGCGACGAGTCGGAAGCGCGATAATAGAAGCGATCTTCGCCGTAACCGGCGCTACGGGCCGAGGGGATCGGCTCCCGCCAGCGTCCGCTCCAGAGCTGTTCCGGAGTCTGTGAGGACAGCGTGCTCCGGATCACCCGTGAGTCGCGCGCCATCTCGCTCGTCTTTCCGAGCAGTGCGAAGCGCGTCGAGTCGAGAAAGATCAGCTCCCGCCCGAAGTCCCGGTCGGCGACGGTGACCTGGCGATTGATGCGACCGCCGGCGCGATCCACCGAAAGCGTGAAGGTCCCGGCCGGTTCGTCCGCGGGCAGCGGGATCACGGCGAGCACTCCACTGCCATGGCTGTAACATGGTAGCGGCGCTCCCTTCCACGCGCAGCGCGGGAGGCTCGACGCGACTCCCTCCGCAAAGGCGAAGATCACGCCGCCTCTGCGTGGCGCCGAAGGATAGATCTGGACGACTCCGGTGTCGGCACTCCCGCCGGGCCCGGTTTCCCGCGGAACGGCCGGCACTCCTTCGATCGAGTCAACCGCCCCGCCAGGCCTCGCGCCGTCCGGCGACATTGCCGGCGTGATCGTCGTGGTGTCCTCCTTGGCACCCTCGTCGTTCAGCGCGGGGCACCCGGCGACCACGATCGCCATCGTGAGAATGACCAGGGTTCGACGACCGATGGCCCGAAGAAGGCGGTCGGTGACGGCTGATGCGCAAGACGGAATCGCTGTTCTCATGAATGCACTGCGGCGCGCGCAGAGGTGCGGGTAGTGACGCTTTGGCGGGCGGTAGTCGTCCCTTTCACGTCGGGAATCGGAGCAAGAGAAAGGCCACTTCCGGGAGGGCAAACTCGGTTAACGGCCACGGCCGCGCAGCGTCTACCGATCGAGATGCCAGTGCCCGAACCTTGGAGATTCATGCGTATCAATGACCTCGCTTGCGGACTCGTCGCGGTCGCGTGCATCGCTTGCGCCTCCGCCGCGACTTCCGATCCGGTGCGAGTCGCGACCCCCACGGAGCCGCGCGAGCTCACGGCCGACCAGCAGGTCGCCCATTCGCTGAGCCGGCTGACATTCGGCGCACGTCCTGGCGACGTGCAGCGGGTGCGCGAGATCGGCGTGGACCAGTGGATCGCCGACCAGCTCGCGCCACAGCGCATCGATGATCGCGTTGCGGTCGATTTCGTGAGGCGCTTCCCGACCATCCACATGAACGCGTCGCAGCTCCTCGCCGAGTATCCACGCCCACAGCAGCTACTTCAGGTTGCGCGGCGCGACAGCGGGAACATGTCGCGGGCGGACAGCGCCGCATACAGGCGCGCGGCGATGTCGGCACAGCGGGTCGGGACGGAGATCCAGTCCGCCAAGGTCGCACGGGCGGTTCTCAGCGAGCGGCAGCTCGAGGAAGTCATGGTGGACTTCTGGGAGAACCACTTCTCCGTGTTCGCGGGCAAGGGGCAGGTGCGCTACTACCTGCCCGATTACGATCGCGCGATCCGGTCTCATGCTCTCGGGAATTTCAGGGAGCTGCTCGGCGCCGTCGCGAAGTCTCCCGCGATGCTCTTCTATCTCGACAACGCGCAGAGCGGTGTCGAGCCCGGCCGCCCGACACTCGCTTCGAGCCCGGCGGTCGGCGGTCGGGGGCGCGCGGGCCGCCGTCCCCCCGCACAGATGCTTCCCGCTGGTCCGCGCCGCCGGCCGGGGCTCAACGAGAATTACGCACGTGAGCTGCTGGAGCTCCACACCGTCGGGGTGGACGGTGGATATACCCAGCAGGATGTGATCAACGTCGCGCGCGCGTTGACCGGGTGGTCCATCGACAACCCACGCACCGGCGGACGATTCGTCTTTCGCCCCGACATTCACGATGCGGGCCCGAAGACGGTACTCGGCGTCACGCTTGCGCCGGGCAGGGGCATCGAGGATGGAGAGCAGACCCTCGACATTCTCGCGCGGCATCCCGCGACGGCGCGCTTCATCGCCACCAAGCTCGCACGCCGGTTCGTCGCCGACACGCCTCCGGCGTCGCTCGTCGATCGCGCTGCGGCGACCTTTACGCGCACCGAGGGCGACATTCGCGAAGTCGTTCGAACCATCGTGACGTCGCCCGAGTTCTTCTCGCAGGACGCGTTTCGCAGCAAGCTGAAGACGCCCTTCGAGCTGTTGACCAGCACGCTGAGGGCGCTCAACGCCCTTCCCGACCCGACGCCGCGAACCGCGCAGGTCGTGCGGCAGCTCGGCCAGCCGATCTTCGGAAAGGAAACGCCAAACGGCTATCCCGATGTCGCGGATGCCTGGCTCAACACCGGCTCGATCCTGAATCGCATCAACTTCGGCACGATGGCGATATCGGGCCAGGTGCCCGGCATCATCCTCGACCGCTGGCCGCCGGCGCAGTCACTCAGGAACGCACCGCGCGAGCAGCAGGTGGATGCCGTGATCGCATCGCTCCTGGGCGGCGGTGCGTCGCCCGACACGCGTGAGATCCTGATCACCGGCCGGAATCCGTTCCTCGAAGCGAATCCGGGCGCTGCCTCCGACACGACCCTCGCGATCGTGGACGATGATCCGCCGGAGATGGTGATGGGACCGGGACGGGGTCCGCGCGGTGCCATGCGCCCCCGTGCGGGGGCCGGCGGTCGCTTGCAGCAGCCCGATGCCCTGGCGCAGATAGTCGGTCTCGCGCTCGGATCGCCCGAATTTCAACGCCGCTAGCGAGGTCACGATGAGACGCCGCGTCTTCATGAGGTCGGGTGCGCTTGCGCTCGTCACGATGGGCCTCAGCCCGCGCTTCCTGCGCCGCACTGCCTTCGCCGCCGAGCTTCGTGCAGCGGAGGAGAAGGGACGGATCTTCATATGTCTCTTCCAGCGCGGAGCGGCCGATGCGCTCAACGTCCTCGTGCCGCACGCGGAGAAGAGCTACTACTCGCTCCGACCCTCGATCGCGATTCCGCGCCCGAAGGCCGGCGCACTCGAAGGAGCCATCGACCTTGATGGTTTCTTCGGTCTGCATCCGGCGCTGGCCTCGCTCAAGCCACTATGGGATCGCGGAATGCTCGCCCCGATTCACGCGGTGGGCTCGCCAAGCAGCACGCGCTCCCACTTCGATGCGCAGGACTACATGGAGAGCGGCACGCCCGACGTGAAGAACACACCGGACGGCTGGCTCAACCGATACCTCGCGACTCATGGGACATGCGAGTCGTGCGTCGAACCGCCCCCGACCGCATCACACTTCCGCGCCGTCGCGCTCACCGGCCAGACACCGCGCATTCTCGAGGGCCCGGCTGCGACAGTTGCGATGAACAGCCTCCAGGAATTCACGGTGCGCGCGACAGGCAGCCAGGTGGAGAGGCTCGAGGCGCTGTACCGCACTGGGCGCGCGGACATCGTCCACGGCACCGGGTCCGACATGTTCGACGCGGTGAAGATGCTTCGCTCGGCCAATCCCGGTCGCTATTCGCCCGCGGCTGGCGCGCAATATCCACGCAGCCGCTTCGGCCAGCAGCTGATGCAGATCGCCCAGCTCATCAAGGCCGATCTCGGCGTCGAGGTCGCTTTCGCAGACGTCGGCGGATGGGATACGCACCAGAACCAGGGCGGAGCGACGGGACAGCTCGCGAACCGCCTCGGCGACTTCGCCAGCGCGATCGCGGCCCTGACCACGGACCTCGGCGATCGCATGGAGAACGTCGTGATCCTCACGATGTCGGAGTTCGGCCGCACGGCGCGCCAGAATGGAAGCGGTGGCACCGACCATGGCCACGGCGGCGCGATGTTCGCCATCGGCGGCCCCGTGAAGGGCGGGAAGGTCTACGGAAAGTGGCCGGGACTCGAGCGGGAGCAGCTATACGAGGGCCGCGACCTCGCCCTCACCACCGACATGCGCGCCGTCTTCGCCGAGATCGCGTCGAAGCACCTCGGCGCAACGAAGCTCGACCGGATCTTCCCCGGCTACCAGACCTCGGCACTCGACTGGCTTTCAATGGTACGCTGAGAAGAACTGCGTACTGGGTACTGCGTACGTTTCCTGCACTGCGTACTGCGTACGTCTCCTGCATTGCGTACTGCGCACGCACTTCGTACGGGGTACTGCGTGCGTCTCCTGCACTGCGTACTGCGCACGCTTCGTCCGGAGGTCTGCGTAAATGGCTTGGTCGCTCGTACGCCTACGGCGGCAGACACTGGACGGGGCGAAAGCGCGCCTCGAGACGTCCGCCCTTCAGGTATCCCGGTACGCAACACGCAGTCTGGTGCGAAGTACCATGTACGAAGTGCGTGCGCAGTGCGAAGTGCCCGAACCGTACGCAGTACTCCGTACGAAATAAGTGCGCAGTACGAAGTGCCCGAACAGTACGCGGTACTCCGTACGCAGTGCGTGCGCAGTACGAAGTGCCCGAACCGTACGCAGTACTCCGTACGCAGTCTCAGCGGATCCGGCGGAGCAGTCGTCCGATTCGGCTGCCCATATCGCCCATCCAGCCGCCGAGATAGTCGTGTCCCTCGCAGTATTCGGTAGGCTCGGTGCCGGCCTTGAACCACTCGGTCCGCGTTACCGGACACCACTCCTGGGCGATTAGGCCGGTCTCGGCGTCGATCACCTCGCGCGTCATCCCCGGCGGCGGGCGCCACGCGGACGATGACTCGTCGACCTTCCAGCCGTTCCGGTAGAAATCCGCCCACGCCGGGGCGGCGTGGCGGCCGCCATTGGCGTTGCCGCTGATCGATCGGCGCGCATCGAAGCCGAACCAGAATCCGGCGACAACGGACGGCGTGTAGCCCACGAACCACACGTCGGCCCCATCGTTTGTAGTCCCCGTCTTTCCGGCGACAGGAGTGCTGATCCCCGCGGCCCTGACTGCGGTGCCGGTTCCCTCATCGACCACCGACCGCAGCATCGACGTGATCTGGTATGCGTCGCGCGGGTCGAGCACCGCCGCGCGCTGGGGCTGCGCCGACCAGAGGGTCTTCCCCTCGATGGATGCGATACGGCTGACGAGAAATGGCATGACGCGATAGCCACCGTTCGCGAAGGGTGCATATGCCGCGACCAGCTCCACCGGAGTCACCTCCATCGCGCCGAGGGCGATCGCCGGAACCGGGTGCAGGGTGCTCGTGATTCCATTGCGCTTCGCCGCTTCGACCACTCTCGCCTCGCCTACGGCGCGGCTCACACGCACCGCGGCGACATTCGACGACGTCGCCAGGGCGTTGCGGAAGGTCATGCGACCCTCGTACTGGTGCCCGTAGTTGGCGGGAATCCAGACGCGCCCGGCGTCGCGAATCTCCAGCGGCTCGTCGTCCACTATCGTCGCCGGCGTCAGGCCGGTCGCGAGCGCCGCGGCATAGACGAATGGCTTGAACGCGGAGCCCGGCTGGCGCCGCGCGCCGAGCGCCCGGTTGAATCCGCCGCGCTCATACTCGCTCGAGCCCACGAGCGCCCGGATCTCGCCGGTGTGGGCATCCACGGCGACCATCGCTCCCTGCACCTGCCCGACCCGCTTCCGGTTCCAGGCGTTCGACTCGCGCTGGATGATCGCCGCGCGGCGTGAGACTGCCCGCTCGGCGGCGCGCTGCGCAGAGGCGTCGAGCGTGGTGAAGATGACGAGGTCGGCTGCCGCGATATCGAACTTGCGCACCACCGAATCGACCACGGCGCGCACTGCCGTCAGCGCAGAAGGTTCGTCGGAGGCGAACCGCTCCCATTCGGTCTTCGCGATCCTGAGGGGCTGCGCCGACGCGGCCCTTTCCCGCGCCGCGGTTATGTGCCCTTCGCGGACCATGAGGGAAAGGACCAGGTCGCGACGAGCACGTGCCCGGCGCGCGTCCCGACGCGGCGTGTATACCGACGGTGCCTTGGGGAGCGCGGCGAGCATCGCGCCCTCGGCCAGGGAGGCATCCTTCACCCCCTTGCCGAACAGGTCCCGGCTGGCACCCTCGACGCCGTATACGCCGTTCCCGAGATAGATGACGTTCAGGTATAGCTCGAGAATCTGGTCCTTCGTCAGGTTCTGCTCGAGGAGGCGCGAGAAACGCATCTCCATGAGCTTCCGGTCGAGTGAGCGGTTGCGGAATCGGCCCGCGATGAAGGTGTTGCGCACCACCTGCATCGTGATGGTGCTGAATCCCTCGCGAACGCCGAGCGCGGCGGTGTTCCGCACGGACGCCCGGGCGATCCCGCGCCAGTCAAGGCCGTTGTGCTCGTAGAACCGGCGATCCTCGGTCGCGATGAACGCCGACCGGACATGCTCGGGAACCGAGGCGAGGGGGACGTTCTGGCGTCGCACGGGGGTGATCCGCCCCAGCATCTCGCCTTTATGGTCCAGGATGCGACCGCCCTCCGAAGGGCGGAACGCACGGATCTCCTCCGGACTGGGACACCCGGAGAAGCCGCAGCTCGCGAGCCAGATGTCGAGCACCACGACCGCGAGAATCGAGAGGCCGAGCGCCGCCAGGCTGGGCCAACGCCGCCGCATCCAGACCCGCGCCGGAATGGCGGGATCAACTCGAAGTCGCTGCCGCAAAATGCGAAGCCGCGTCTTCACGAAAGGTTGTTGCTTCGATAGCGGCAAAACGGTCCTTCAACGAGAAGACACAAGTGATATCGCAATGGCGCGCAGGCCGTGATTCCGGCCCGCGTGCGGCGATTGTCATCCATCTCACAACCTGCTAATGATACGCCACGCCGCCGCCCTTGTTTCCCCGCATAAGACTCGCCACGGGAATCCGGACCGGCGCAGAGTCCTGCTGCGCGGCACCTCCGCCGCTCGCCGGGCCTGGCCGCACCCAATGGAGTCCGCAGATCTGATGTTCCGCCGTAGATTCATCGCAGCGCTGGCCTTCGCGGCCGCCCTCGCCTGCCGTCTGGAGTCCCCCCCGCCCGCCACGGATGCCGACCAACCGGCCGTCGACCAACCCGCGGTCGCCCAACCCGCGGGGCAGGTTCTCCACTCTCCGTCGCAGGCTGAATCCCCGGCTGCGGTAATACCGGTGTCCAGAACTTCGGCGAGCGATCGCAAGCCCAACACGCTCGGCCGGATCCCCATCCTGGAATACCACCTCATAGGCCAGCAGGAGGGTCGATGGGAGCGCCATCACGAGGCCTTTCGCCAGGATCTCGAGCTTCTCTACGAGCGCGGATACCGCCCGATCTCGGTATCCCAGCTCGTCGATGGAGACATCGACCTCCCAGCCGGATTGTCTCCCATCGTCTTCACCTTCGACGATGCATCGCCCTCGCAGTTCAGGTATATCGAGCGCGATGGCCGGCTGGAGATCGACTCCACCAGCGCCGTTGGAATCTGGCTCGACTTCCGGCGAACGCATCCGGACTGGAGCAACAAGGCCGTATTCTGCCTGCTTTCGGGTGCGGAGGCGGGGCGGTCGTTCTTCGGCAACAAGGGGATAGAGGGGCAGAAGAGCGAGTGGCGCCTGCAGAAGGTGCGCTTCCTCGCGGAACAGGGTTTCGAGCTCTGCAACCATACGCTGTGGCACGCGAACCTCTCGAAATACTCCGACGCAGAGGTCCAGGAGCAGATCGCCCGCGGAGTGATGGCTATCGACTCGGCGGTACCCGGCTACCGGGTACGGACCTTCGCCCTCCCACTCGGGGCATGGCCGAAGAACCGCGACCTGGCGCGGACCGGCAGCTGGAAGGATCCTCGCAGCGGCCGGACAGTGAGCTACGACTTCGACGCGATTCTCCTGGTCGCCGGTAATCCGGTGCGGAGCCCTCGCGACCCAGCGTTCGACCCGCTTCGCCTCGAGCGTGTCCAGGTTGTTGACGGTGCGCTGGTCCGCCTTCTCGACCGCCTGGACCGGATGGGCGACCGGTACGTGTCCGACGGAGTTGCCCCCCATACTCGACGCGTCCGGACGGGTGAGAATACGCCAGCCGCCCCGCGGTAGCTCGTTGACGCCGTTGACGCCGTTGACGCCGTTGACGCCGTTGACGCCGTTGACCGTTTAACGACGTCGCAGACGTACGTCCTAACGCCGTTCTGGTCTAACCGGTGTCGCTGTGAACGCCGTTGACGCCCTTAACGCCCTTACCCGCCGACCCGGCAATAGTGTCCTATCCCCCGGCTTTTGAGTCACCTCGGCCTCCCCCGATATGGCACAAAATGCCATGCACGGTGGCACAAAACGCTACTTGTCGAACACTCTGTCCGGTGTAACCATTCTTTCTCACTCGGACCGTATCGGCCACGAGTCCTCGGGCGTCTTTACTGATGGAACGGAACAGCTCGGTTTCCTCATCAGGACAAACGCGACGCTGCGTTGCCCAATCCCTGGAGATCCACGTGATTCAATCCGGTCAGTCGCTACGTCATCTCGCCTTTTTCGAGACGCTCGCCGGGCTAGAGGAGACGGACGCGATGTGGAGGTCGGCCAGCGCCGGACTC
>JBGTMW010000027.1:0-4276 GCA_041743365.1 Gemmatimonadaceae bacterium | reverse complement strand
CGAGAGTCGGATGCGTCCCCAGATAGCCGCATCGGGCGAGGTCCTGTATCGCGGCGATGGGTGGGAAGCCAGCGCGGCCTACGGATGGGGGCGACTCGGCGCCTACGAGCGAAACGACGCGAGGATAGGACTACGCTTCGCTCCCTGAGCAGGGTCCGTCCGCGCTTCCTCGCAGCCGGCCTCATCGTGATCACGCTGCTCGTCGCGCTCGGTGCGTCGAGCATCCTCGACGACTCCTGGTTCGCCGGACAGTCGGAGAGCACCGCTCTTCGTGTCGCGGTCGTCCTGTTGTTCGCCTTCCTCATCGCCCTCATCGTTCGCTACGTACTCCTGCTCTGGCTCGGCTATCTCCATCACATGGAGAGTCGCGAGCGCCCGCATGCGGACGTGACTACGAGGCGAGTGACGATCGTGGTGCCGGTCTACAACGAGGAGGCGGTCATCGTTCCGGCGTTGCGGAGCCTCCTCGCGCTGGACTACCCCGCCTTCGACATACTCGTCGTGGACGATGGATCCACCGACCGGACGCTGGAGGTGGTGTCGTCGCTCGAGGGGCGGTACGGCGGTGTGACGCTCCGGGTCGTGACCAAGGCGAATGGCTCCAAGGCCACCGCCCTGAACACCGGTATCGCACTGGCGAGGACCCCGTTCGTGCTGTGCATGGATGGCGACTCGCGCCTTGCCCGCGGCACGCTGCGGAGCGCAATGCACCATTTCGACGACCCGCGTGTCGGAGCTGTCGCCGGAAACGTGAAGGTCGTCAATCGCAACAACATCTGGACGCGGCTCCAGGCGCTCGAGTACATCGAGGGGCTGAACATGGCCCGGCGAGCACAGGGATTCCTGCGCGTGGTGAACATCATTCCCGGGCCGATCGGCATTTTCAGGCTCGACGTCCTCAGGCAGGTTGGTGGATACGACACTGATACCTTCGCGGAGGATGCAGACCTGACGCTGAAGATTCTCACGGCGGGGTGGCATGTTCGCTATGAGGAGCGGGCCATCGCCTGGACCGAGGCGCCGGAGGAGTTCCTCGACCTGGTGAAGCAGCGCTACCGCTGGACCCGCGGCATCCTCCAGGCACTGCGCAAGCGATCGTCCTGGCTCGCCTCGCCACGCGGCGGAGTCGTGGTCTGGGGATCGATGCTGGCAATGCTCTTCGAGGCGATCGTCTGGCCGGCGGTCAACGTGTTCGGCAACCTGCTGTTCGCCGTTGCAGCTCTGAGCGTCGGCGTGCCCTCGAATATCTTCTACTGGTGGGTCCTGCTCAGCATGCTGGATCTCGCGGCGGCCGTATACACCGTGGCGATGGAAGAGGAGGACCTCTCGCTCATTCCCTACGCGGTGGTGTACCGGTTCCTGTTCATAACGATGATCGATGTCGCCAAGCTGTTCGCTACAGTCGAGGAAGCCCTGAACGTTCGCATGACGTGGGGCAAGCTCGCGCGCACCGGACGGATCTGAGTCCCGGAGAACACCAATGGATACCCTGCTGTCCACGATCATTCTCGTCACCTTCCTCGTGACGATCATCATGGCAATCGGCAGCTACGTGGCGTACAAGCTCCGCGAGTCACGCCGCCCCCTTCCCGACCAGCACGTCCCGAGCGGCGAGTCGCCCTTCTACGAGCGCATTCTCGCCGAGGAGGATGGCGGCGGGCCTGCACGAATGCCGCAGGCGCAACCGCGGGCGTGATCAGGTTCCGCCGAGGGACGCTGGTCTGGGGCGTTCCCGCGCTGATCGTCCTCGTCGTCTCCACGATACTCACCGTCAGGCAGCTCGGCGGGGGTGCGGAAGACGTTCCCCGCTTCTCCGGCTCGACAGAGGTACTCCGGATGCGGTCGCTGCTGCCGAGCCCGAACCAGTCGGCGCGGCTCACTGTCGCCGTGGTGCGCGACGAGGCAGCAGCGTCGCATTACGCTTCGCGCCAGACGCTCGACTCGATCGTTCGTGGCTGGAGGGACGCGCTCGTTGCCGCGGGTATGGATGCTCGCATCGTGCGATCCGGCGAGATCTCCGCCGCCCGCAACGTGCGCGTCATCGTCGTTCCCTCCTCCCCCTGCCTGACTGCTGCCACCCGCGAGGCGATCGACATGGCGGGCGCGCGCGGCCAAGGTGTCATCGTCACCGGCCTCGCGGGCATCAAGGACGCAGGTTGCCGGGAGATCGGATACGGTTTCCTCGTCGCGCTGACCGGTGCCAGCAGGGCCGATACTCTCCGATCCCGCGCCACGGTCCATGTGCGAATTCCCGGAGGAGGCCCGCTCTCAGCCGACATACCGTCGGGCGCACGACTCGAGTTCAAGCCCGCGGTGCAGGTCGCGCTTCGCCTGGCCCTCCGTGATGGCTTCTATTCGGACTACGAGATGGGCTCCGCTCCCGTGGGAGGCGAGCCCCTGCTCGACGTTGCCGTCACGCGCGGCAGCTACAGGGGCGCACGAGTCGTGTACTGGGG
Source organism: Gemmatimonadaceae bacterium (assembly GCA_041743365.1). GTDB lineage: Bacteria > Gemmatimonadota > Gemmatimonadetes > Gemmatimonadales > Gemmatimonadaceae > JANPKQ01. The sequence continues at coordinate 1,820 of JBGTMW010000027.1, read as the reverse complement.
ATTCGATCTTCATGATGCGGTCGACCAGCCGTGGAACGCAGACGTTCTTTCCCTGCTGGTCCGGAATTCCGTCGCCTGGACCGGCAGGGCGACCCTCGTGTCGATCGAGCCGTGGCCGAAGGGATACCGCGCCGCCGCGGTCCTCGCACAAGATGTCGAACACCAGTTCGCGAACGCCCGGTACGCAATGGATTCGCTCGAAGTCATCGGAGCACCCGGCACGTTCTTTCTCATCTCCGACATTGCGCGTCGCAACAAGGGCCTGACCAGGGAGCTCGCGCGCGCCGGGGAAGTCGGCAGCCATGGCGACTCCCACCGTCTGCTCGGTGGCACTGCGGAAGAGCGCCAGGAGGCCCGCCTGCGAGACTCCTACGACGAGCTCACCGGGATCCTGGAATATCCTGTAACAGGACTTCGGCCTCCGCAGGAGCAGTTCGACATCGCGACCATGCGTGCATGGTTGGCCGCCGGAGGCACGTATCTCCTGGGAGCCAACGATGCCCGCGCCATCTCGCCGGAGCTGCTTCAGGTCGGCAGCGACACCATCGTCCTCGTCCCGCGCACCACCGCCGACGACTATGCGCTTCACGAGGAGGGAGCGCTGAGGAGCGCAACTGTGCTCGACGCCCGGCTGCTAGCCGAGTTTCAGCGCGTGCGCGCATACCACGGCCTTTATGTGCTGAGCTACCACTCCCAGCTCCTCTCCCGGCGAGAGCATGTCCCGAGCTTCGCGCGGTTCGCGCGCCATCTCGCCTCCGACAGCACGGTCTGGCTGGCGACGGCGGGCAATGTCGCCGCATGGTGGGCGGACCGCGTGCAGCTCGAGGCGAGCGCTCGAATGCAGGGATCGGCCCGCGTCGACATCACCCTCGACAATCGCGGAGCGAGGCCGGTGTGGGGCGCCGTCGTTCGCGTCGAGCTTCCCACATTGCGCGCGGGAACCGGATCCAACGGCGAGCTCTTGCGGTCAGAGGCGGGAGCGGTGCGCCTGCATGTGCCCTACATCGCACCGAAGTCCCGGCTGGTCTTCCGCGTGACGCTCGGAGAGTATGGGAGCTGAAAACGGAGTTGACAGTAGGCAGTCGACAGTCCTCAGTCATCGGCACGGTATCTGTTTGCTCGCCTGAAGACTGACCACTGATACCTGTCGACCGTCCACTCCGTTTTCCGCTCACTCCCCCTTCCTCTCCCTCGCTTCGGGCACTTCGCACTGCAGTGCCGGAAACGTACGCAATACTCCGTACGTAGCTAGCCGAACAGCTCGTGGTACGCCGCGTTCGCGCCCTTGAACCGTGCGAGGGCTGCAATCGTCGCCTGGAACGCCTCGAACTCAGCCGCCGCGATGTCGTGAAACATCACGTCCACGAACTTGCCCGCCTTCAACGCGGCCTCGACCTGGGAGACGAGCGCGTCGCGTCCGGCCTGGGTCGTGAACGGAAGGGTTCCCGCCTCGATCGACGTGAGACCATGCGGGTTCGCCGGCTCCCAGCTCTCGAAATGCCCCGGTGAGTAGTAGTTGAAGTTCGCGATGCGCGCTGCGGAGTAGTGGTTTCGGATTGCAGCGAGCTCACGCTCGCCAAATGAATGGTACGGCACGACGAAGACAGAGCTTCCCGGAAAGCCGTTGCTCTGGAGCCACGCCTTGCTCGCGGTGAGCTGCTGTTCGAGCTCGACGTCGCTCAGGGTCGTGAGGTCGGGATGGTCGACGCTGTGGCTCACCATCGACCATCCGGCGTCGTGAAGCTCGCGAAGCTGGGCGAGCGTGAGAAACCCTTCCCAGTAATCCACCGCCTCGGTGACCACGGCGATGTTGCCTACCA
>JBGTMW010000026.1:0-7288 GCA_041743365.1 Gemmatimonadaceae bacterium | reverse complement strand
CAGGGTGCGCCTGGCCGAAATCGCGGAGGTGGTGGGGCGATACGACGAGGCCGAGGAGCTGTGCGATCTCACGATCGAATGGTATTCCGGTCAGGGCGAGAAGCGTCGCGCGCTCTCGCTGCGACGCATGCGCCAGCGGCTCCGCGGACTCCTCGGCCAGCCAGCCCGCCAGATGCTCGAGGCGTGCCTCGCGCTCGACGACGAAGCGAAGGAGCTGGGTGACGATGCCGAGCGGATCGGGATCCTCACGATCATCTCCCAGACATATCAGCGACTGGGGGAACGCCAGTCCGCCGAACGGATCGCATGGGAGTGCGTCAGGCTGTCGGAGAAGGTGGGGCAGCCCACGCTGCTGGCCGATTCGCTGAACCGGCTCGCGATCACGCTAGAGAGCGATCAGCCGGACCAGGCGACGGAGATCTATCGGCGCGCGCTGGACATCTACATGTCGGCTGGCGATGCGCGCGGTGAAGCACGTTGTCGAAACAACCTCGGCATCCGCTACTCACTGGGCGGGAAGTGGGACCTGGCGAGGCGAGAGCTCTCCACCGCCATCACTCTCGCCCGGGCGACGGGAACTCCCGATCTCTGGGGGGTGGCGGCCGTGAACCTGGGCGTAGTGGGGCTCAAGTGTGGCGAGTACGATCGCGCGCGTGAGCTGTTCGGTGAGGCACTCGCGCTGTTCGCGGGCGTCAAGAACAGCGAGCGCCAGCTCTACGCGCTGTACAACCTCGCGCATCTCGATCGCGAGCGCGGAGAGTACGAATCGGCGGCGGAGCTGTACGACGCTGCCGCGTCGCTCGCGCAGCGCGTCGGGCAGTCGGACGTGGAGATCGGCGCGGGGGCCGGGGCGGGCCTGTCGCTGCTTCACCAGGGACGCATCGATGCCGCGCGGGTTGCGCTCGCCGGGGCGGAGGAGCGTGTGCGCACGCGTGCAGACTGGTTCCAGGGGCGCGAGCTGATCGAAGCCCTGGCCGTGAGACTTGCCGCTCACGATGGCCGCACCGAGGATGCCATTCGCTTCTTCGACACCGCCCGCACGCTCGCCGATGCCAACGACATCTACACGGCTGCGTGGCTCACAGCGGAATGCGCAGAGGTGCTGTACGATTTCGATCCCGAGCACATCAGGACCGCCGTCGAACGCTTCGCGCAGCCAGTCGCGGACCAGGGCTACACCCAGCTCATGAAGCGATACGACGAGCTCCTGGCCAGGGCCTGAGCGGCCCAGTGCGCTCGCCGGTACCTGCCCGGATTCGGCTCCTTCCGCAGTTCTGCCGGCGCCAGCGGTGGCGGTCGAGCGGGGCGCGTCCGGTCAGAAGGGCTTTTCGTGGGCGGTCAGCCTGACCGAAGCGGTCGGTGTCCGAGCAGGGGACGCGTTTGCGTCGACACGCTCAAAGCGTTATGCAACAACGTTTTGCACCGTGGTTCGGTGTTCGGAAGAGCCTGGTATGGCGCGTGCCTTGGAAGGGGGCGTGAGAACCCTCCAACCTGCACCGGCTTCCATAATGAGACTGCCACGTCTGCGAGTCCTTTCGGTGGTCGCCGCCCTGTTTTTCGTGGGGTGCGATCAGCCTTCGGCACCCGAGGCGCCGGTTTCGGAGGTTCCCGCGTTCCGGGTCTTCCCGACCTACTCCGACGACCGACGGTCGGCGGATGTGATCGTCGAGCCTTCGGGCGGAACCTTCGCACTCGGGAAGCACGTGATCTATTTCCCGATAAACTCGATCTGCGATCCGGCGATTTCCACCTATGGGCCCACCGAGTGGGACAAGCCCTGCACACCGATCACGACGCCTATCACGATCCACGCCGAGCTGGTCGAGCAGGATGGCCGCTCGTGGATCGATTTCACGCCTGCGCTGCGATTCGTCCCATCGGAGGACGAGACGGAGTGGGTCATGCTCTTCATGCGGATCCACGCGTCCGACAAGAAGAATTTCGCGGGGAAAAATGCGCCTCCGATTCTCTGGTCGCCGGCGATCGGCGTACCGGGGGTCGACGAGTCGCTGACCGACAGGACGCTGATAACCAAGTGGGACAAGCGCCTTGGCGGCGTGTACCGCCGGATCAAGCACTTCAGCGGCTATAACGTCTATAGCGGCTACAAGATGGAGCTCTACTGAGCGAGGAGACCAGGGGCGGCCGGCGTACGGACGCCGCGCGGGACAGCAGGTCGAAGGGCGCGCGGACGCTACTGTCCGCGCGCCTTTCGCTTGGCTGTCGTGGATCGCGTGGCTGGCGTGGATCGCGGCTCGTGCTGGAGAATGTATCCGCGGGTCGCGGTCTCGATGAGAGCGGGCGCGCCGGCGTCGTCGAGCTTCTTCCTGAGATAACTGACGTACACACCGACGATGTTCGGCGCTCCACTGGCGCCACGATCCCACACGGCGCGCGATATCTCGTCGCGTGTAAGGATTCGACCGACGTTCCGCATCAGGAACACGAGAAGCTCGTATTCGCGCTGCGTCAGTGCGATCTCCGCGTTGCCCCACTTCACCTCGCGGGCGATGAGGTCCACGGCGAGCTGTCCGACGGAAAGCCGCGTATCGGAGCCTCCGCGCGATGCGCGCCGAATGAGTGCGCGAACGCGCGCCGTGAGCTCATCGGGATCGAAGGGCTTCGCGAGATAGTCATCGGCGCCCGCCTCCAGCCCGGCGACCTTGTCGGCGACCGAGTCGCGCGCGGTGAGCATGAGCACGGGTCCGGCAAAGCCTCGCCGGCGCAGGTCACGCACGACGTCGAAGCCGCTGCGGTCCGGCAGCCCCACGTCGAGCACGATCAGGGATGGCCGGCGAGCCAGCGCCATCATCATGCCCCCGCTGGCGTCGGACGCCGTGAGGATGTCGTGTCCCTCGCTGCGGAGAGTTCGGCTGAGGAGCGCGATCATCTCGGGCCGATCCTCGATGAGAAGGATCGGGGCGGAGGGAGAAGGGGCCGACATGTGGGCAACATACGTGCGGCTGCGCGTTCGCGGAATGCCTCTTGAGCGCGCCCTCGCTGGCTGTTTGCTTTGTGCCCGTGCAGCGAACGTCGAGCTTCCCGGGAGTACGTATCGCGTGGATCGCCCTGGCCGGAACATCCGGCGCGATGGGGATGCTTGGCTATCGACGCGGGGGTGCGATGGAGCTCTTTGCGGCCGGGGGACACCTTGTAATCGCTTCGCTGCCTCGGGCAATCGCGGCGCTCGTCGGGGTGCTGATCCAGGGCGCCTGGGTGCTCGTTTGGAGCGCGCTGCTTGCCGCTTTCCTGCGACGGTACCGCGGCGCCGGCGCATCGCTGGCAGCCACGATCACTTCCGGTCTGGCTCTCGGCGCGTCGATGCTGCTGCCCGACGTGGTGGGCGGCCCTGTCTCGACGTTGACGATCGCCGAGATGGTGCTCGTGCATTTCGTGCTTGCGCTGTCGTTCGTGATCGGTACGCGACTTGCCCCTCCGGGTGACGGGTGGGGCGCACGATGAGTCAGTAACGAAAGGCCTTCGCGTTGTCACGACTGGCCTCCCGCGGAACTTTGCCAGCGGGTCGTGTGTCCGACGATATGCCATGCTGCAGCCACATGCGGGGCGGCAATAACCGCTCGGTCCCGATCCGGGGCAGCGTGGAGCAATTGCGATCGGGACATCTTTTTCCGGGAGGGGTCATGGATATCCTCGTGATGCTCGAGGAGAACCCCGAACACTCGCTGTTGCTGGCGCACGTGAATTCCGTGCCGTCGCCGCTCGATTCGGAGCGTCCGCCGCGCGACGTCGTGACCCTCTACGGGATCCCGAGTCCGGAATCACTGGCGCTGGCGCTGGCCGCGGTGGTGGAAAGCCATCGAGGGTCGGCGGAGCGTTCGGACACGATCCGCCATCTGAGCGTCTGGCCAGGTCGTGGTGCCGTCGGCGATGCCGCATGGCGCGACGCGACCACCGGTCAGCTCATGACGCGCGATCTGGACATTCCACTTTCCGTTCTGCGTGCGATCTCGGTTCAGCTGCTCGAGGAATCCGGTCAGCTGATTCGCCGCCTGGTCGCCGGTCTGTCGATGCCTGACTGGCCGGAGGGCGCGCGACGCGCGATCAACTTCTCGCTCGTTCCCGTCGTGGAGCTCACGGCCGCCGCGCGCTCCAGCGCCGAGGAGATGCTCGACACCCTGCGCGAGGCCGATGGCCTTGCCTATGACCATGAGGGCGACTGAAAACGAACTGATCCGTCAGAACAGGACTTTCAAACAGGGACCGCCGGTTGGCGGTCCCTGTTTGCGTACGAGGCACACTCATTGGGGATACGGGGCCCCGGCATGGCGGATAGCGCGGACGGTAGCTATCATCGCCATTGCTCCCCATACGACAACCCCCCATGGGTTGTCGGTGTCGAGTTCCTCAGCGCTCGCGCCGCTTTTCACGGGGCCTGAAGCCCCGGGCCCACCAGCCGGCCAGCGCGCTTTGGAGAGACATTCTCCCAGGAGGCCAACATGAAAGTGCCCGGTCGGTTGTTCTCACTGCTCATCCCTCTCATGATCGTCGCGACAGAGTCGGCGCTTGCGCAGGGGCAGGGCGTCGTCACAGGTCGAGTGACGGATCAGCGAAGTTCGGCGCCTGTCGCCGAGGCACAGGTGTTCATCGTCGGGACCAATCTCGGTGCCCGATCGGGTGAGGATGGGACGTATACCATCCGCGGTGTTCCGGCCGGCGCGCGCGATGTGCGCGTCCTTCGACTGGGATATGTGTCGTCGACACAGCCGGTGACTGTTGCCGCCGGAGCGACGGCAAGAGTGGACTTCGCGCTGACGGGAACCGTGACCGTGCTCCAGGAGGTCGTGACGACAGCCACCGGAGAGCAGCGCAGGGTGGAAATCGGTAACTCGGTCTCGAACATTCGAGCGGAGGAGGTAGTCAAGTCCGCCCCAGTCTCGACGGTGGCCGACCTTCTGAACTCGCGGGCGGCCGGAGTCGTTGTGACGACGGGCACGCAGACCGGCACAGGCTCACGGGTCCGTATTCGCGGTTCGAGCAGTCTCAATCTGGACAACGATCCGATCTACATCATCGACGGGATCCGGATGACCAGCAACTCGGGATCGAGCTCGCTGTTCACTGGTGGCGCGCAACCGAGCCGCGTGGGCGACATCAATCCCGAAGAAATCGAGAATATCGAGATCGTGAAAGGCCCTTCGGCAGCGACCCTGTACGGCACCGACGCCGCCAACGGGGTCATTGTGATCACGACAAAGCGAGGGCTCGCTGGTCCGGCACGCTGGAACGTGTGGGCAGAGGGTGGCATGATCGAGGACCGGAATACATATCCGACGAATTACACACTTGCCGGGCATCTCGCATCCGACACGCTCAACACCTATCGCGCCTGCGCGTTGCCGCTCATTTCCAGCGGATCGTGCATCCAGGATAGTGTTCGCACGTACAACCTCTTCGAAGACAAGGATGTCTCGCCGCTCAGCAACGGCTACAGGAGCCAGTTCGGAGCCTCGGTTTCGGGTGGAACGAACACGGTGAGATACTTCCTTTCGGGCGAACGCGAGGACGAGACCGGGATCCTGGAGCTCCCGCCGTTCGAGCGACGCCGGCTGACCGAAGAGAAGCTGCCAATCCGGGAGTGGACGGATCGGCCGAACACGCTCGAGAAGAACAGTTTCCGCGTCAACCTCACGGCTGCGGTGACTGACAATCTCGATGCGCAGATTTCCACCGGATATGTCAACCTCGACCAGCGGTTCACGACGGAATCGAACGCAACCGTCGGCCTCGGCTCGCAGGCCTTCGGCGGACCGGGCTTCAAGGAAAACGGCACGGTCGGTGGCGGACTGGGCACTCCGCTCAGTGGCTATCGCGCGTGGACGCCGGGATATACCTGGCAGGAGAAGAACGCCCAGTCGTTGAACCGTTTCACGGGAAGCTTCAACGCGAACTGGCGTCCGCTGACCTGGCTTACCGCGAACGCCACGGTCGGGATCGACCATACCGGTCGCGTCGACGACAATCTTCTGTTCCGCGGCGAGGGGCCGCCGATCAATTCGACCTATCGGCAGGGTTTCAAGTTCAACAATCGCACGGAACTGCGGGATGCCACCACGAACCTGTCCACCACGGCCGTGTGGCGCCCCCGCGACTGGATTGGAACCACTACGACTCTGGGCGCGCAGTATGTCTACACCACGTTCGAGCAGAATGAGGCTGGCGGTGAGGATCTGCCCCCGGGAACCCAGACAGCCGGTGCTGCTGCGATCGAAAGCTCCGCGGAATCGACGAACCTCATCAAGACACTGGGGTTCTTCATCGAGGAGCAGCTCGCCTTCAATGAGCGCCTGTTCCTGACCGGCGCGCTCCGCAGCGATCAGAACAGCGCCTTCGGGACTGATTTTCAGAGTGTTCTCTACCCGAAGCTGGCCGTCTCCTGGATTCTTTCCGAGGAGGAATTCTTTCCGGCCGCGACCTGGTTCAATCAATTCCGCTTTCGTGCCGCGTACGGCGCATCCGGAAGGCAGCCCGCGCCGAATGATGCGATTCGCTCGTTCGGTAGCACTACCGCGAACGTCGGCGGCGTGGACGCGCCCGGAGTGGTCTATTCCGCGATTGGCAACCTCGCGCTCAAGCCGGAGACTACTACCGAGTTCGAAACCGGTTTCGAGACGCAACTGTTCGGCGGCCGTACATCGGTCGATTTCACGTACTACAACAAGCGAACCAAGGACGCGTTGATATCGGCGATCGTCGCGCCGTCGGCGGGGGCGGCCACCAGTGTGCGACGTAACCTCGGCGCCGTGCGGAACCAGGGATTCGAGCTTTTGCTCAACACCCAGATCGTCGACGGGGAATCGGTCGGCCTCGATTTCACGGTCAACGGCTCGACGAACGCCAACAAGCTGCTGTCGCTAGGCGGAACGCCACCGCAGATCGGAACGACGGTTCGTACGGTCGAGGGGTATCCGCTGTTTGGTTTCTGGGGACGGAAGATTCTGGGATGGGATGACAAGAACAACGATGGTATCCTGACCTACAACGCCAATGAATCGCTGAACGAGGTCTTCGTCGACGACTCGGCGACGTTCATTGGTTACAATCAGCCGCGGCATATCCTCTCTCTGACGTCCGGTCTCGAGCTGTTGGCCCGCCGGCTCCGGATACAGGCGCTGTTCGACTTCCGAGGCGGCCATTACTGGTACAACAATACCGAGCGGATTCGTTGCGTCAGCCGCCAGAACTGCAACGGCCTGATGAATCCCAATTCATCGTTCGAGGAGCAGGCGATGGTGGTCGCATCGCGTGACCATCCGTCGCGGTCGATCGC
>JBGTMW010000025.1:0-2990 GCA_041743365.1 Gemmatimonadaceae bacterium | reverse complement strand
ATCGTCGGTGATGGGAACGAGGAGGTGCCGATCGACCAGCTGCGAGAGGGTGACCTCGTGCTCATACGTCCCGGAGCTGGTGTGCCTGCGGACGGCGTGGTGCGGCAGGGCTCGAGCACCGTGAACGAATCGATGATCACGGGCGAATCGCAACCGGTGGAGAAGCGCGAGTCCACCAACGTCATTGCGGGCACCATCAACGGCGCCGGATCGTTGAGGGTGGAAGTCACCGGAACCGGAGAGCGGACGGCGCTCGCGGGAATCATGCGCCTGGTGGATCAGGCACAGACATCACGATCGCGTGCGCAGGCACTCGCTGATCGTGCCGCCTTCGCTCTAACGCTCGTCGCGCTGGCATCGGGCGTGATCACCTTCATAGTGTGGATCATCCTTCGCCCGACCGATCCAGCGTTCGCGGTCGAGCGTCTGGTCACCGTCCTCGTCATCGCGTGCCCACATGCACTCGGACTGGCGATTCCGCTGGTCGTCGCGATCTCCACGACACTCGGCGCCCGAAGCGGGTTGCTCGTGCGCGATCGCCGGGGGCTCGAGGAGGCACGGAGTCTCGATACCGTCGTCTTCGACAAGACGGGAACGCTGACGCTCGGTGAGCATCGCGTCGTCGACGTCGCCACCGACGGCTCCATTACGCCGGAGGAAGCGCTGCGGCTCGCTGCCGCCATCGAGCGGGATTCGGAGCATCCCGTGGCCCGCGCCATCGTCGCGAGCGCCGGGGAGCGGGGCATACCCGTGCCGGCCGCCGGCGACTTCGAGTACATCCCGGGGCGAGGTGTGCGCGGAACGGTGGAGGGCCGGACTCTTTCCGCAGGCGGCCCGAACCTCCTCGCGGCTGCGGGGATCGAGGCCGGATCCGACGTGAGTGCCGCCGTCGCGCGCGCCGAGGCGAGGGGACAGGGCTCGGTCTATCTCGTCGAGGGTGAAAGGGTCATCGCGGCGTTCGCCGTCGCTGATGCAGTTCGTCCCGAGGCGCGAGAGGCCATCCGGCGCCTGCACGACGAAGGAGTCGAGGTCGTCATGCTTACCGGAGATGCACGCCCGGTTGCAGAAGCGGTCGCGAAGGAGCTCGGCATCGACACGGTGTTCGCGCAGGTTCTCCCCGAGCAGAAGGCCGAGCGAATCCGGGAGCTGCAGGCGAAGGGGAAAAAGGTTGCGATGATCGGGGATGGGGTGAACGACGCGCCGGCGCTGGTGACCGCCGATGTCGGGATAGCGATTGGCGCCGGAACCGATGTAGCCGTCGAGGCCGGCGACATCGTGCTCGTGCGCAGCGACCCGCGGGATGTCCCGCGGATCATTGCGTTGTCCCGGGCCAGCTATCGGAAGATGACGCAGAATCTCTGGTGGGCCGCGGGCTACAACATCTTCGCGATCCCGCTCGCTGCAGGAGTACTCGCGCCATGGGGATTCGTGCTGTCGCCGGCGATCGGAGCCGTCCTGATGTCGCTCAGCACGGTGATCGTCGCGATCAATGCGCAGCTGCTGAGACGGGCCCGGTTGTAGCGACCGCACGCGCAAATGGCGACCAGTCTCGCCCGCCATGTAGTCCGGGTTCGGATCCTCGGATGCCAGACGCGAACACCAGGATCAACACCAGGATCAGGATCAACACCAGGATCAGGATCAACACCAGGATCAGGATCAACACCAGGATCAACAGCGATGGAAGAACGATTCAGCGGATGAACCGGATCAGGCGGATGAAATCCGCCCGACGGGAAACAACAGCGCGATGCCTGACTGGAGCGATGATGGTGGACTCAGGTCGGACCAGCTTCGCATGATCCGCATGATCCGCTGAAATCCGTTCAATCGTTCTTCCATCGCTGTTGCGGTTGCCGTTGCCGGTGGCTTCGTCGCCGACTGCTATCCGGATCTCGCAATCAGGTCGCTGGAGGCGGACACATATGGTACTTCCGACACTGGACGAACTTCGGCGCTTTGACAGGCGTCATGCGCATCAAGGTGGCCTCTCGCGGTCGGGGCTCATTGTTCTCGATCCCGCGGAAGTCCCATGGGGCGAGGAGACACCGAGAAACAGTCGGGTCTTCGCCCACACAGGCGGCGATAGCGTTCACTACTGTTTCCTCGACGTCGGCGGCAGGACCGATGAACGGTCGCCGGTAGTCATGGTGGTCCCGTGCAACCCCGATAAGCCCCGACAGGTTGTTGGCGAGTCTCTTGCCGAGTTTCTCTCGCTCGGGGTAGTAACGGGCTTCTTTTTCCTCGAGCAACTCGTCTACGACCGCCGGCGGGCCCTGGGTTTTCTTTTTGACTGGTCCGCGTTCATTGAGGACTGCTATTTCGGAAAAACGCCTCCACCGGACGACCTAAGACAACTGGAAGCGCAGCGCGAAGTCCTCCACGACTTGTCGATTGCGTTTGGGCTCAGACCCTGGTCGAATCCAGAGCAGCGTTTAGCCGAGCTTGAAGTGACGTGGGGCTCCGCGATTGACCTCGCAATGCGAGACAACGTACGATCGCGACCTGACGAGGAGTTGTAGCTGACGGCGCGGCTTTCGCTGCGGAAGCCATTGAGCTGAGCCCGTGGCAAGTCCATTGTTACCAGGACTGAGTCGCGCCCGTAAGGCTGCAGGCCGCAGCTAGACTCCGGCGCGTAGGCCGACTACCACACTATCCCATGCGTCTCGTCCTGGTTCTAGTGAGTGCCGGTGTAGTCACAGCCCCTGGGTGCGGCTCGCGGGGGACTGCGCCTTACTCGGACGCGCAAGCCGCAGCGTGGGAGAAGGTGCGGCGCGCCAAGCAGGACTCCACTGCGGCCAGCCGCCAAGCCCGCTTCGGATTGTCACACGGTGTCGAGAGTGGGGACGCTGCCAGCGTCATGCCACTCGGCGCCGAGCAACAAGCCGCCATCTACCGCCTGCTCGCGATGTCCTTCTTTCCAGCGCGCGGCGGCGCGGCGGACACGTCCACTGGGCCAGCGCGCGTCGACGCGCGTCCCTGGGTCGAAA
>JBGTMW010000024.1:0-4566 GCA_041743365.1 Gemmatimonadaceae bacterium | reverse complement strand
GCTCTTCACCGCCGGCATCCCGCTCTCGTAGAGCTGAACGAAGACGGTCATCACGCCGCCAGGGTTGAGATGCCGCTTCGCCTCCTCGAAGAACTCCCGCGTGTACAGCGTCGCTGCACCCTTCACCCACGGGTCGAAGGGATCGGAAGTAATGGCGTCGTACTTCTGATCCGTCGTGAGCAGGTAGTGCCGCGCGTCATCGATCTGCACCGTCACCTTCGGGTTCCGGATGACGTCGTAGTTGTGCTCACTGAAGTACGTCGACACGAACTCCGGAACCAGCGGCTCGATCTCCGCGATCGTCACACGCTCGACCATCGGGTTGATGCTCACGGCGCCGGCGGTTACCCCCGCGCCGCAGCCGATCACGAGCACGGACTTCGGAGTCGCGGGAAGCAGCGTCGTGAGATGGCCGAGCATCCGCTGGAGTCGCATGTCCTGCGGCTCGCTCGATGCCTGCACCTTCCCGGCGTTGTGGTAGTTCAGGTCTCCGTTCGAGAGCCGCGACACCGCCATCGAGGAGTTCATCCCCTCGCCGACGAACAGGATCTCGCCATGGTTGCCGATCCAGGTCACCATCCACCGGCCGTACGCGACGAGCAGCGGTGGAATCGGTGTCACCGACCACATGAGCAGGGCCGCAACCAGCATGGTGCCTGCAACGCGCAGCGCGCTCCGCGACTCGAGCCGGTACTTGCCTGTCTCGCTGGAGAATACGGGCGCCAGCAGGATCATCGCGCTCAACGCCGCGACGCCGATGAGGATCCGCTGGGCATTCTGTGTCCCGAACCAGGCGACGAGCAGGAGACTCGCCGCTCCGGCGCCCACGATCGCCCCCACCGTGTTCGCCGCGTACACCGTTCCGACGAGCCGCGCCGGATCCTGCTTCCGTTGAGCGATCGCCGCGAGCGCCAGAGGAAAGCTCGCACCCCAGAGCATTGCGCCGGGCAGCACCACCCATAGCGAGCGGATGAGATCCATCTGGAAGAGGAAACGCGGGCTGGTCACCAGTCCCGGATGAATCGGCCAGTAGGGAAGCACCTGCGAGATCGAATAGGCCGACCATGCGAGACTTCCCATCACCAGGAACTGACACCAGCCGAGCGCGACCCTCGGATTCGCGATCGACCGCGCGAGTACCGCGCCGATGCTGCTCCCGAAGCCGAGCCCCACGAGGAACATCCCGCGGCTCAACGAGAAGCTGTACACGGTAGCGCCGAGCATCAGCGTCAGCAGCCGCGTCCACAAAACCTCGGCGCCGAGCGCGGTCATGCCCGAGAGCGCGATCGCCGCGTACACCGGCCACACCTCGCGAGGTATCGCATTGTCGGCCGCCGTCGCCTCCTCCGCGCGGGCCTCGTAGCTGGTGACTCTGGCGAGTGACAGGGCCGCGATCGCGACGACGATGTTGAGCGCCATCGCCACGTAGGTCGCGACGGCCATGTCGTGGACACGGAGGAGATAGAACCCCGCGAGCAGGCAGCCGAACACTGCGCCCGCGATGTTGCCGCCATAGAAGAAGCCCAGCCACGACACGCCCTGCGGCGTCGTTTCCACCCAGCGCGCGATCGCCGGCAGTGTCGCACCCATGAGCAGCGTCGGTGGAAGCAGGCAGATCATGCAGAACAGTCCGCGGAGCAGCAGCCCGCCGAAGCCCGGACCGCCGATCGCCGTGTACAGTCCACCAGCCCACGGTAGCCCGAACAGCACGAGGATCCCGAACAGCGCGATCCCGAGCTCGAGGTATGCGTAGACACGCAGCGGGTGCTCACGCGCCGAGACCACGCGCGCGAATCCGACGCTCCCGATGCACATTCCGCCCATGAACACCACGAGCAGGACGCCGAGCGAGATGGCGGATGAGCCGATGATCAGGGAGAGAAGCTGGAACCAGACGATCTCGTAGATCAGCGCCGCACAGCCGCTGCCCACGAAGAGCAGCACGAGCAGCGGAAGAATACGAGGCGAGACCGCGGGGTGGGCCGGCGCGGCGGACCGTGGGGATGTCATCGGGAGCAGTCTGTCGGAGGCGGGGCCTGTGGCTCCGGTGCGAGGAGCCCTGTGATGCCCGGAATTGTTGGCACTACGCGGCCAGCACGGCCGGCGTTGGATGCCGGCCCGGGCTGCCCAACCTAACCGACTGGTACTGCTCCCGCCATCAGCTTCTACACTCCCGCGAAGCTATCGCACGACTCCGGATTGCCGGACTCCAGCCCGCGCCTGAACCAGCTCACGCGCTGCGCCGACGTGCCGTGGGTGAACGACTCCGGTCGTATGCTCCCCGTGGTCTGCCGCTGGATGCGATCGTCGCCGATCGCCGCGGCGGCGTTCAGCGCCTCGTCGACGTCGCCCGCCTCCAGCATGCGGCGCTGGCTCGTCGAATTCGCCCACACTCCTGCGAAGCAGTCCGCCTGAAGCTCGAGTCGCACGGAGAGCTCGTTGGCCTCCCCCGGCCGGCTCTGCTGCATCTGCCGGACGCGATTATCCACGCCCAGGATGTGCTGCACATGGTGGCCGATCTCGTGAGCGATCACGTACGCCTGCGCGAAGTCGCCCGCTGCGCCGAACCGGCGCTGGAGCTCATCGTAGAAGCTCAGGTCGATGTACACACGCTCGTCGAGCGGACAGTAGAACGGACCCATCCCCGACTGTCCTGTGCCGCACCCCGAAGTGACGGCGTCGCGGTACAGCACCAGCTTCGCGTCCCTGTACTGATCGCCGTATCGCGGCAGCACCCGCGCCCAGATCTCCTGTGCATCGTTGAGAACGAAGATGCTGAACTCACGACGCTCGGCCTCTTCGGCGGACTCGCTGATTGGAGCGACGTCCCCCGCGGCGGTGGTGGTCGCGGCTCCCGGCATTCCACCGTCGCTGAAGATGTCCCCGCCGAATACGAGGGCGAGTATGAGCCCGATGATGCCGCCACCGATACCCAGTCCGCCCCCGATGCCCATCTTCTGGCCGCGACGATCCTCCACGTTCCTCGTGCTTCCCCCGCGAGTCCAGCGCATGGCACTCTCCTGTCGGTCGTCCCCGACGTCAGCCGGCTTGCCCGGTGGCGGCGGGGAGGCTGAAATTCATGTACGTTGGGAGGTGCTTTCGCACGAAGTGAGCCGAGGGGCGGACGCCCTTTCCATCCGACCAGGGTTCAGACTTTCATGGCGAAACGTCCGAACGTCAGCGCAGGGCTGCTCCTGTATCGCCGGTCACATCGCGGGCTCGAGCTGTTTCTTGCACACCCGGGTGGTCCGTTCTGGCGGGACAAGGAGATCGGGGCATGGACGATCCCCAAAGGGATCATCGATCAGGATGAGGATCCGCTCGATGCTGCCCGCCGCGAGTTCACGGAGGAGACGGGGATCTCGCCCGTCGGTCCCTTCGTTGCGCTGGGCAGCGTGAGGCAGCGGGCCGGGAAGGTGATCCACGCGTGGGCGTGGGAAGGCGACGCCGATGCGGATTGCACGACGAGCAACGAGATGCGCACCGAATGGCCGCGTGCATCGGGGCGCTGGATAACCTTTCCGGAAGTGGACCGCTGCGCCTGGTTCGACACGGCGACGGCGCGAACCCGGATGAACCCTGCGCAGGCGGAGCTCGTCGACCGGTTGGAGGCCCTGCTGACCGGACAACCACCGCCCGCGACGACCCGGCTTTCCTCGCACGACTGACATGCACCATCGATCCGCCCACGAGGGCGGCCCCGGCACGTCGCGATCGACCGAGAGCGGCCGGGCTCGGCTACGGTCTCTACCCGGAACAGGAGAAGGCCAGACAATGATGCTCCGCACAAGTCTCCCCGCGCTACGGTTTGCGCGGCCCGGACCCGCGATCCGGCTGGGAATGGCGAGAATCCCCTTCTCGAGCTCGATCTGGAGATCGTTCTTCGTCATTCCCGGAGTCTCCGCGGGTTTCCGTCGAGCCGCGCTCATCGGCGCGATGATGGTCGTAACGCCGCTGACCGTCGGGGGCCAGGAGCGCCCGCTGGGGACGCTGCGAGAACAGACAGCGACCCGACAGGAGTGGCTGCGGCTTCGGCTGGAGCGTGTGCTGCCCCGCCTGATGCGCGAGCATGACGTGGGGATGTGGATCATTCCGGTGCGTGAGTACAACGAGGATCCGGTGTTCTGGTCGATCGTGTCGCCAACGACGCTCGCGGCGCGGCGGCGCACGATCTACGCGTTCTGCGATCGCGGCCCGGAGCGGGGGGTGGACCGTGTTGCGATCGGCGGGACGTCGCAGGGCGGGCTGTATCGCGTAGTGCGGGATGCGAACGCAGCGGTCGGCTCCGCGGGCGCACAGAGACGACTTGCCGAGCCCTTCGGCCCTGCGCAGTGGGCGCTGCTTCCGCCAGTGGTGGAGGAATGCGACCCGCGCACCATCGCCGTCAACATCTCGGCTGTCCACGCCTTCTCCGATGGCCTGAGTGCCGGAGAGTGGGAGGCGTTGCAGAAGGCGCTTCCGGAGCGGTATCGCGAGCGTGTGGTTCGGCGCGACAGGCTCGCGCTCGACTACATCTCGGAGCGGCTTCCCGAGATGATGCCGTCGTACGTGGAGATGCAGCGCGTG
>JBGTMW010000023.1:0-8010 GCA_041743365.1 Gemmatimonadaceae bacterium | reverse complement strand
GCGTCGGCGCCTGCGGCGCCCGCACGGGGTGTGTGGGGGGCGAGCTCCTTCTGGTGGTCCAGGGCGTTGGTGAATGGGCGGCGGGCGCTCGCCGCATCGCCCGTACGCGAGAGCGCGTCGCCGAGGGCGAGATGCGCGACGATGTAGCGGGCGTTCAGGTACAGGGCACGGCGTGCGACAACCGCCGCTTCCGCGTGACGGCCCGACTCCGCGAGAAGCATTGCCTGGAGGTGCGTCAGCTCCGCGGAGAGCCTGTTTCCCTCGAGCGCCGTGGAGCACGCCTCAGCCGCGGCATCCAGCTGCCCGCGGTTCGCCAGGCTTCTAACGATGACCAGCCACGCCGGCTCCGTGTCGTTGCCCTCATCGATCGCGATCCGCGCGAGCCTGACGGCGGCATCGTAGTCAGCCTGCTCGTACGCGCTCTCGTAGCTGTCGCGCGGCGCAGGTTCGTCGGTCGTCCCGGCAGCCCAGGCGATCGTCGCACCGAGGGTTCCGATCGCGTCGGCCACATCGGCGGTGGCCCACGGGGGGACGTCGGGTCCGCTTCGAGCGGCCATCTCCTCCCACGGCTCAGGCGAGCGGAAAACGACATCCGTTGCGCCATGGTGGATGCCGGCGTTCGCCTCCGGACGGCGATATGCGAGCCCGGCGCCGGTCATCACGACTTCACATGGCACGAGCTCGGCAATCGCCGGGTCGGAAGCGCCGAGGAACAACCATCCCCCCGGAGCGAGGGAGTCGATGAGACGGGATGCTATCGCCCTGACCGTGGCTGAGTCGAAGTAGATCAGGACGTTCCGGCAGAAGATGATGTCCATGCGCTCCAGTCCCGATTCGACGGAGGGGTATTCCTCCGACGCGAGATTGAGCACGCGAAAGTCGACCGCCTGCCGTATGTCGGAATTCAGGATGAGCTGCTTCCCGCGCCGTTCGAAGTAACGCGAGATTACCGCATCATTCACACCGCGCATCGACCATTCGGTGTACCTGGCGCGCCGCGCCGCGGCGAGACGCGCCGACGCCAGGTCGGTCCCGAGGATGTACGCGGTGCCGCGCCATTCCGCCTCCCTGAGGACGATTGCGAGGGAGTATGGCTCCTCGCCGGTCGCGCAGCCGGCCGACCAGATCCGCAGCCGGGGTTGGCCGGCGCTGTTGAAGTGTGGAAGAACCGATTCGCGGAGGAAGTCGAATTGCGCCCTCTCCCGGAGGAAAAAGGTCTCTCCGATGGTCAGCTCGGTGATCAGGGTGTCGCGCGTCTCGCCGGTGGCGAGGATGGCACGGCGGAGGTCGCGGGGGTCCGAGATGCACGCCGCGGTCATGACGCGCCGCATTCCCGCCTCTGCGGAAGCACGCCGATTGGGTGGAAATACGAGACCCACTGTCTCGTGCAGAAGCCGCCCTATCTCGGCGAACTCGGGGACGCTCCATTCACCGTCGGCGATTCCGGCACGCGACCGCTCAATCACCAGGTGGCGCCAGAGCTTCGTCGAGTGTCTCGGATTCGGAGAACGAAAGAAACTCTGCCAGGTCGCAGATCACCGTCGTTCCCGAAACCGTTGCTGCAATGCCGGCAATGTTACCGGTGGGCTGTCCGCCGATGCCGGATTCGCCGAGTGCGGCCGGGTGGGTAATGTCGGAGTCGGGAACCGAGATGAAGTCCTCGACCGCGTCGACTCGGACGGCAACCGGACGCTTGCCCGCCGTCAGGATCACGAGGTGTTGCGCAGGATCGACCGGGCGCGCCGGCAGGCCGAAGCGTGTACGAAGGTCGAAGACCGGCACCATGGTGCCGCGAACGTTGACCACGCCCTCGATCACCGAAGGCGCTCCCGGAAGTGGCGAGATCCCGACCATCTGGACCACCCGAACGACGCTATCGGCTATGAAGGCGTACGGCCGATGATCGAGTTCGAAGGTGAGGATGTCCACGGCCAACTGTAAGGCAAGTACCGGGCGCGACCGCGAGATTAACCCCGTCCGATGTGCCAAGTGTAGGAATGGCCTCATATGGGGTTGCGCCAGGTCCCGCTCGCGGGGCCCCGGTTGACAGGGAACGCGAGGCGGAGCCTTTCGCGAGGCTGTCAGCGACTCGAGTGTCTCCTTCCGATCCTCGATGCCAAAGGGGAATGTACTAGCGATTCGAGTCAGGGATGCCGAGTTTACAACGCGCGCCATGGAGAGCGCCGGCGGAGCAATCTGCGCAGGAATTGGCGTTGGCGCGGTCGCCACGCCCGAGCCATCGGGGGTTGAAGTGTATGGTAACTATACAGATTTTGGCGGCTGGCGGCTCGTTCGAGTCTCTTCAGCAAAACGAGCCACATCCCGGAAGCTTGTTATGCCACAGCGTTTAAGGCCCTTGTAAACATCACCTGGGAGTGTGATCATTTGGTGACTTGGGTCGTCTGTATAGTATAGGAACGTTGTAAGAAAATCTTACGCCAGTCTGCCGGGTGAAGATCCGCCCGGCAAGGACAACGCGCTATGCGAGTCAACGAGACCACCAGCGTCATGAGCCGCCGCGGCGCCACCATCATCATGATGGTCTCGCTCGCGATGTCGGGCGTGGCTGGCTGCTCGGGTGACGAGCATATCAGCGCGCCCGAGACGGTCCCGTTCCCCTCGCAGTTGCTCGAGATCGGGGAGATCACCGCCACCGTAGACGTCGCCGCGGGCACCTTGACGTTCGAGCCGGTTGCACCGCACAGCGCTCTTGCGGGAGCGGGCGTGATAAGCGCGGCGATCTACGGCAACCAGGGAGTAACGGTCCGGATCTTCAATTCCCCTGTAGTCACGTCCCCGAGCAGCACACCGGGTAAGAAGACCTTCACCGCCAGTGTCGGCATCAGGAACCTCCTTCCGTACCAGATCGGCGACGAGCAGTCGGGTAGCGCACCCGCTGACACGATGGGCTTCGACATCTTCATGGGCGCGGGGCCGAACGTGACCTCGACCTCATCGCCGTGCTCCCCTGCCTGCACCGTCATTGTGAAGAACGCCGACGGGTCGCGAGCCTTCAGCGCACCCGCACAGCGGTACTGGCATTACCCCGAGCTCCTCGGCCCGGCAGGCAGCGCTACGGACACCACTCGCGCACGGAAGGTGTGGACGTTCGAGGCCGATACCCAGGTCACGAACTTCAGCTTCAGCGTCGTCGTGAACGCGCCCTGGCCGGCGCCATACGAGACTCGCTGGAAGATTGCGTACGAGGCCGACTCCGTGCCCACATCGGCCGCGTCAAGCCGCTGGCGGGAGATCATCGGCGGCACGGGCGGCACGATTGCCACAGGATCCCCGGCTGCCGGACTGATGACGCTGACCACCGAAAGGAAAGGCATTCGGGCGTTCGCGAGGTACGACTCGCTCGCCGCGGGAACCAGCGCCTACATGGAAGTCCGCGTGCGCCGGAACGATACCGGCGGCAAGCCGGAAGAAGTCGTATTCGGAATGGCGGACGATTCGAAGTTCATCGGAGTGGGCCTCACGAGCTCGCGCGTCGGATTCCTTAACGACAAGTACCAGTTCGCGATTTCCTGGGCCGTGGATGCGGCGACCCTACGCAGCTACCAGCTCAGGAAGTTCAGGTCGGATAGCGTTCAGATCCTGGTGGATGGTGCGCGCATTGGAAGCCGCAGCTACGGCTCCTTTCCGGCCGTGCCTGCCGGTGCGGCCGGCTCCGCATTTTTCTTCGGCGGGCCGGGCGTCATCTTTCCGGCACCGAATGGCGCCATCGCGGACCAATCCACGACGTGGGACTACGTGACATACGAGATCGGCGTACCGACGCCGTGATTCGGCGGCGCAGCTTCACGGCTCTCCTGCGCCCGAGTGCCGTTGCCATCCGTGGGTCTCGCGTTGCGGCAGTCGCCATGGCGCTCGGCTGTTCCGATCCTGCCGGTCCGGAAACGCTCGACGTTCCACCCTTTATCTTCGTCTCGAATGAAGAGGGTGTGCCGGGTCTCTTCGGCTACGACGCAGGGGTCATCACGCGGCTGTCGGCGCCCGGCAGCGACGACCGCGACCCGCACAGCGCCGCCGGCCGCATCGTGTTCACCTCCAGACGCGATGGCAACGCCGAGATCTATGTGGCCGACATGGCCCTTGGCAGCCAACAGCGTCGCACCACGAGCTCGGCGGTCGACGATGCACCGGCGCTGAGCTCCGCGGGGACTACGATCGCCTTCGTGAGCACTCGCAGCGGTTCGCCGCGCATCTGGCTCATGGACATCGACGGCGGGAATCTGCGCGCACTCGAGACGGGGTCGGCGAGCCTGGTTCCCGAGGGGAAGCCGGCGTGGAGTCCGACGGGCGACCGTATCGCCTTCAGCTCGACACGTACCAACGCCTCGCAGGTATTCGTGGTCGCGGCCGGCGGTGGCCCCGCGGTTCAGCTCAGCCGCGAGGCGACCGGAGCGTTCGCTCCCGCATGGACCGCCGACGGCCGTGGTATCCTGTACGTCGTTCTCGCGGGAGGTCCGCGCCTCGTCCGCGTGCCCGACTCCGGCGGGGACGCATCCTCGTTCGCAATCGATGACGCCGGAGTCAGCGAGCCTTCCTGCCGCGAATCTGTCTGCCTCGCCGTCACCGGCGCGCTCGGCGCCGCGGGTGACATCATCGCCATCAGCGCCACCGGGCGGACACGCGTCCCCCTCGTCGCACGCGAGTGGGATGATCGGCAGCCCGCGATCCTGGTCCCCTAGCCGCGCCGTTCAGCGGGCAAGTTCCTCCCAGACGCGCCTCGAGATATCCACTGCGACCGCGGTAGCCGCCTGCGAGCTCGCGGCGCCGCGTGTCAGCACCACCAGCACGTAGGGCCCGCGGCCGGGGGGCACGACGATGGCCGCGTCGTGGAGGATGCGCGTGATCGATCCCGTCTTGTTGCCGACCCGTGTTCCCGCAGGCAGTCCGGCAGGAATCTCGCTGCGGAACTGCTGCTCCGTGAGGATCTGCATCATGTCGTCGCACGCCGCGCGCGAGTGAACCTCGCAGCGGGCGATCACCTCCATGACGCGCGCAAGCGCGGCCGCTGTCGTCGTGTTGTTCATCCCCGCCGCGAAAGCCGGGTCGTCCGAGACCCCGCGCAGCACCACCATGTCCTGGGCGCCCAGCGATGCCATGAGCCGCTGCACGCTGTCGGCTCGGAGGTAATCGATCAGGATGTTCGTCGCGAGGTTCGAGGAAACGGTGATCATCCAGTGTGCGATCTCGCGCAGCGGCATCTGCGTGCCGAGGCGCGCTATCAGGTTGGTCCTCCCGTCGCTGTCCAGGGTGTAGCGGCTTCCGTCGGCGATGCTGGTGAAGGAGTTGATCACCGTGATCGAGTCGTGCACCGAGAGTCGGCCGAGGTCGGCCTGTCTGTACAGCTCGAGGAGCACCGGCACCTTCATCGTGCTGGCGGCATGCATGCTGACGTCGTGATTGATCCCGAGCCGGCGACTCGTGCGGAGGTCCATCAGGGCGACGGCCACCTCGCCGGCAGTGTCCCGCGCAATGCGAATCCTGAGATCCCGCTCGAGCGCGGCCAGTTCGGGCGACGTCGCCATCTGGACCCTGGGTGCGGGCACCAGCGTCCCGGCGCGCGCGGTACCCCGTGCATCCCGAGTCGGAGCGCTCCCCGAACATCCGGCCGCCAGGCCGAGCAACGTCGCGACCAATAGAGTCCGCCGTCCGACAACCCTTCGGACTGCCGTTCGATCGAAGTGGTTCACCTGTGTCTCCTTGCGGTGCGATTCCCGGGGATCGAGCGTGAGAATGTCGGGAAGCGCGCGCGGCCGCGCAACTTGGCCGCCCTGTCCGGAGGCGGTGCCCGCGGCGTTGAGCGCCGCGACAAGGACTCGGCGAGTCGCGCCGGCACTGTGTGCTGCCGGGGCGGCGCACTGGAGGCGAGTCGATCCGGGCAAGTCTCTATTGCGATGGCGGCGGGAGTGCGTAATATCGAGAGTCGCACCGATCGTCCGGTCCACGATGCAACCAGGCCGCTTGGTGATCCCGGTGCGCACCCCATCCACGAAGTGAGGGGCAATGCGGAGCGAATCACTGGGTGAGTCGAGCTCTGCGGGGCTGTCGCCCGATAACGCCCGCGCTCCACTCGCCGACGCGCCTCGCGCGCGCACGCGCCAGCCGTTTGCCGATCTCGTCGAGCCGGTCACTCTCAAGAGTGACCTCGATCGACTGGTGCGGCTCATCGAGCACCAGGTCCCCGCCATGCGCGGCTCCGTCCTGCTTCTCGAAGACGACGGTGCAACCCTCCGCCACGGAGCCGCACCGAATCTTCCCGCGGAGTACTGTCGCGCGATCGATGGCGTGAAGGCAGGGCCGGCCGCCGGGTCGTGTGGAACTGCCGTCTATCGCGGGAGACAGGTGATCGTCCGCGACATCGCGACCGACCCGCTCTGGGCCGCGTACAAGACGCTGGCCCATCTGCACGGACTGCGCGCCTGCTGGTCGACGCCGATCATCGACCGGGAAGGAGCCGTGCTCGGGACCTTTGCCATGTATTACGATGAGCCTCGCGAGCCGACCGCCGAGGAGCTGGGGCTCACCGATATGGCGGCGATGCTGGCGAGCAACATCATCGTCCGCGCCCGCGTGGAAACTGCGCTGCGCAAGAGTGAGGAGGAGCTCCGCATGCGCGCCGAGGCTGCGGAACGATCCGCTCGCACGCTCGCGGAGAGCGAGTCACTGATGCGGGCCGCCCGCGGCGAGGCGGAACACGCGAACAAGGCCAAGTCGTACTTCCTCGCGATGATGAGCCACGAGCTGCGCACGCCCCTGAATTCAATCGGCGGATATGCACTGCTGATGCTCGATGGCATCCCGACGGCTGCGTCAGAGGCTCACCAGAATTACCTGCGCCGCATCATCAAGGCGCAGAAACACCTGCTCGGTCTCATCGAGTCGGTGTTGACGCACGCCAAGCTCGAGGCGGGACGAATGACGTACTCGATGACGAACATCCCCATGAGTGATCTGCTCGATGAGGCGGCGTCGATCGTCGGCCCGCAGCTCTCGGAGAAGCAGATCACCTACGACGACGCGGGCTGCGATCCGACGCTGGTGCTTCGCGGTGACCGGGAGAAGACCGCCCAGATCCTGCTCAACCTCCTCTCGAACGCGATCAAGTTCACGCCGTCGAAGGGACGCATCACCGTGCGGACTGCGGTACCTGCCGCCGGCCGCGCCCTGATCGGCGTGCGCGACACCGGGGTCGGGATGACCGTGGGGCAGGTCGCGACGGTGTTCGAGCCGTTCGTCCAGTTCGACAATCGCCTCACGCGCCAGGAGAAGGGCACCGGGCTCGGCATGCCCATCAGCCGCGAGCTCGCCCGTGGAATGGGCGGGGATCTTACAGTCGAGAGTCATGCGGGGTTCGGGACGGAGTTCCTGCTCGTGCTGGGGAGCGATCCGGCCAGCGTTCCGGCGCGCTGACATCCCCGGGGTCGATCAAGCCATCCATCGCGCGCCGCAGGAGCATCACGATCGCGACGTAGGCGTAGCCAAGCGGGATGATGACGACCGCCCCCAGGCCGGCGAGGGCGAGAGACATTCTGCCTTCCCGTGTAAGAATTGCGAAAACCATTGTCGCGAGAAGCCAGACCGCCACCATCAAAAGGGGTGCGAGCAACGCGCGCCGGCGAATCTCCCGTTCCGGACGCCGATCGACCCAGATCGTCGCCCATATCGCGAGCGCTGCGTAGGGTATGCCTCCGTAGATCAGCGACACGAGCAGGAGTTGAACGAGCGTATGAAGCAGCCCGGAGCCCGGCCTCAACCCCCAGCCATGGACGGCGACACCGACAACGCCGGGCACGAGCAGCGGCAGCCACACCGAGATCCGATAGAATGTGTGGGCAGTCAACGCCGGCACTCCTAGGCGGCTGGCGACCGGATTGCGGACTGCAGCATCTCCACCGTCGCGCGCGGGTCGGCGACATCGACGATGAGCTGGTCGTAGAACCCATCCGACAGTTCGACGACGATGGTCAGCTTCCGCCGCGTGACATCCCAGAACGT
>JBGTMW010000022.1:0-3524 GCA_041743365.1 Gemmatimonadaceae bacterium | reverse complement strand
GCGCGACGCGACGGCATTCGTGCGGAGCGAGCCGACGGTCCCGGCCGTCGCGAGGCACTCCCCGGCGCGGAGGTCGTCGTCATTGCCGTCCCGATCGGGAGAATGTCGCGCGTGTCATCCGACATTCTCGGTCACGTCGATGCCGGCGCCACGCTGCTTCATGCAGGCAGTCTTCAGCGACGGGAAGCGCTCACGTTCTCTGATGCGAACGCCGCGCGCATCATCGGAACCCACCCCATGGCGGGATCCCAGGAGGCCGGATATGAAGCCTCGCGTCCCGAACTGTTCGACGGCGCCACCGTCTCGATCGAGAGTCGCGCAGATGCATCGGCACGGTCCGTTGCCGAGTCGGTCTGGCGCGCCGCGGGTGCTTCGCGCTTCGTGTACCGCTCCGCCGATGAGCACGACGCATTGATGGCCTGGATCAGCCACCTTCCGCAGCTCGTGAGCACCACGCTGGCTTCGGTACTGGCGCGTGCCTCGATCGACAGGCGCGATGCGGGGCCGGGGGCGCGTGACACGACGCGCCTCGCCGGCTCGCCGTACGCCATGTGGAAGACCATCCTCGACTCGGCTCACCCCGACACACTGCGCGCTATCGACGCGATGCACGGAGCAGTCGGTGAAATCCGTGCAGCGATGGCCGCAGGCGACGACGCCGCGCTCGAGAGCCTTTGGACGCGTGGAGGGCAGTGGGTATCCGGTTCGCTGCCGAACCAATGACGAGTCGCGAGATTCGCGTCCCGGGCGACAAGTCGCTCTCCCATCGCGCCGTCATCTTCTCGGCGCTCGCGGATGGTACATCGCGCGTGAGAGGGGTGCTCCAGTCCCGGGATGTCGCCTCCACGGCGGAGGTTCTCAGGCGGCTCGGCGTGGCGGTTCCGCCGCTCGCCGACGACATGGTCATTCCCGGCCGCGGCCTGCGCGGACTGCATGCTCCCACAACTGACCTCGACTGTGGAAACAGCGGGACGACCACCCGCCTGATGTCGGGGATTCTCGCCGCCTATCCGTTCTCCAGCCGGCTCATCGGCGACGAGAGCCTGAGCCGGCGTCCGATGCGTCGGATCGTGGAGCCGCTCACCGCAATGGGCGCGCGCATCAGGTGCGAGCGTGGGGATGGCCTGCCGATGATCGTCGAGGGAGGCGAGCTCCGTGGCATCGAGTGGCGCAGCGAGGCCGCGAGCGCCCAGATCAAGGGCGCAATCCTCCTCGCCGGCCTCGTCGCCGGTGTGGTAGTCAGTGTCAACGAGCCGGTCCGATCGCGCGATCATACGGAGCGGATGCTCGCCGGGCTCGGCATGCGCGTCGACGTAGTGGGCACGAGGGTGACGCTCCGGGACTCGAAGCCGCTGCCATCGCTCGATGTCCGGGTTCCGGGCGATCCATCGTCGGCGGCATTCTTCATCGCACTCGCCGCGGCACACCCCGACCGCGAACTGGTGCTCGCCGGGGTCTGTCTGAACGAGACCCGCCTGGGATTTCTCTCGGCGGTTCGCCGGATGGGCGCCGATGTCGTCGTGCAGCCGACCGGCATGGAGGCGGGCGAGCCGGTCGGCACGATCACGGCCCGCGGCGGCGATCTTCACGGCATCACGATCGAGCCGGACGAGGTTCCCGCCATGATCGACGAGATTCCCCTTCTCGCCTGTCTCGGAGCTTGCGCAGGCGGAGAGACCACGATTCGCGGGGCCGGCGAGCTGAGGGTGAAGGAGAGTGACCGGATTTCGGCGGTTGCCGCGAACCTGACGGCACTGGGTGTACGCGCGGAGGAGCGCGGCGACGAACTCACCGTGTACGGGACGACCGCTCCCCTGCGCGGACGCGTGCACGCCTTCTCCGATCATCGCATCGCCATGGCGTTCGGGGTACTCGGTGCGCTGCCTGGCAATCGCATCCAGATGGATGACCGTTCGTGCGTCGACATTTCGTATCCGGCGTTCTGGCTCGATCTCGAGCGTGCAACGGCATGAGCACGCCGCCGCAGGCCGAGCCGCCGTGGGCCGCGTTCTCCGGCCATTTTGTAATCGCGATCGACGGACCGGCTGCCTCGGGAAAATCATCCACGGCCCAGTGGGTGGCCGACTCCCTCGGCTACGTTCACGTCGATTCAGGGGCGTTGTACCGCGCGGCCACGGCGTCGCGCGCGCGGAAGGGAGGCGCGCCGGAGACGTGGACGGAGGATTCGGTGCTCGAGGCCGCGGCGCGCGTGACGCTGAGGATGGTCGGGACCTGGCTCGAGCCGCTGATTGACGGGGCGGCTGCGGAGACGGAGATCCGAAGCCCGGAGAATACGGCGAAGGTCTCTCGCGTCGCCCTGATGCCGCGCGTGCGGCAATGGGTGAATGACCGCGTTCGGGCGACGGCGCACGAGTTCGACGTCGTCGTCGACGGGCGGGACATCGGCACGGTCGTCTTCCCCGAGGCGCCCCTCAAGATCTATCTCGTGGCCGACCCATGGGAGCGGGCTCGGCGGCGGCTGACCCAGCAGTTCGAGCGCCGACCGACCGACGAGGAGATCGCCGCGGAGACGGAACGCTTGGTCCGGCGTGACGCCCGGGACTCGACCCAGACCGTCCAGGCCAAGGATGCCGTTCTCATCGACACCACCTACCTCACCCAGCCCGAGCAGGTGGAGAGGATCGTCGCTCTTGCGCGCGCCGTAACTCGGCGTCCCGACGACACTTCCCCCCGTTGACGCCCGGCCTCCGAGCCGGTTAAGTTGATGGGCTGATTTCCCTCGCGGCCGTTCCGCCGCGGCGGATCGCCCCATCACCCAAGCTCGCCGCGGCGACGAAGCAGTAATTCCGCGACTCGAGGAGAATCTTGCTCCACATGGCCGAACTCGACACCGACACCGACACCGACACCGATACCGAAGCCGAAAGCACCACTGCATCGCCCCTGACGCAGCGCGAGAAGCGCGACCTGCAGAAGGCGCAGCTCCGCCCGCTCGCGAACCGCCGGCCCGAGCTCTACGAGGAGGACGAATACACCTCGGAAGAGTACGAGCAGATGATCGACATGTACCAGGGCACGATGGCCTCCATAGAGGAAGGCGAGATCGTGAAGGCCCGGGTAATGGAGATCCGCGAGAACATGGTCGTTCTCGACATAGGCTTCAAGTCGGAAGGCGCGATCCCGCTCGAGGAGTTCAAGGATCTCCCCGACCTCAAGGCCGGTGACGAAGTCGAGGTTCTCCTCGAGCATCTCGAGGACCAGGAAGGCTCGGTCGTACTCTCGAAGAAGAAAGCCGACTTCATGCGCGTGTGGGAGCGCATTCGCGTCGCGTACGAGAGCGATCAGCCGGTGGAAGGCACGCTGGTCAAGAAGATCAAGGGCGGAGTCGTCGTCGATCTCATGGGCGTCGATGCCTTCCTTCCCGGATCGCAGATCGCGCTGCGTCGCGTTCCCAACATCGACGAGCTGCTCGGCCAGAAGTACGAGTTCAAGATCATCAAGCTCAACAAGCGCCGCCGCAACATCGTCGTTTCGCGCCGCGTGATCCTCGAGGCCGAGCGCGC
>JBGTMW010000021.1:0-2084 GCA_041743365.1 Gemmatimonadaceae bacterium | reverse complement strand
GACGACCGCGCGCAGCGCAGAGGGCGGGCTCGGCAACGGATGCGACGTGGCGATCACCAGTGCGTCCGCCGCGAGCTCGGTCCGGTCGGCGAGCCCGATCGCATATGCGCCGTCGCGCAATTCCGCCGTCAGCGCCCGGACGCGGAGGTGCTCGACGGCGCCGTACGCCAGATGTGGACGCAGGTGGTCGGCGACCTACTGGGCGAAGATGCTGCGTTCAGGGAACAGTTCGCCCTGCAACGTCGCGGTTCCGGCGCTCATCCAGGGACCCTCCGGACGCGACAGCCAGTCCACGAAGTGCCGCGGACTGTCCGTCCGCAATGTCATCTTATCGAGTAGTTGTTGAAGCGGTGGAAGTCGCCCCTGAACGTGAAGTCGTCCTGCGACCAGATTCCCTTCATCGCGCGGATGAACTCCTCGGACCGGCGGTAGCGCTCGTCGTGATCAAGCCAGTGCTCGCCGATCGCGAAGAACTCGCCGCGAAACCAGCCGCTGACCACGTTCACCGCGACGCGGCCGTTCGACATGTGGTTGATTGTGGCGATCTGCTTGGCCGCGAGCGCGGGGTTCCACGGCCCGGGCAGGATCGCCGCGATCACCTTCAGCCGCTCGGTCGCCGCGAGCAGCGCGTGGCTGAAGGAGACGGACTCGTGCTGGTTCTTGGCGCCGTAGCCGGCGGTGAAGCGGATCTGGCTCAGCGCGTAGTCGAAGCCGCTCGCCTCGGCGATCTGCGCGAGCTGGCGGTTGTAGTCGATGTCCCAGCCCGTGCGGCTGTTCGATTTTGCTGATGACGAGCCCACCCGAGACGTTCGGGACCCAGTAGGCGAACTTGATGGCGTCGGTGTCATGCGACATGATCTTGCTCCTTGTTTGCGAAGGTCGGCCGACCTACCCGGGCCGGGCGTGGGCATGGGCGATCGGAAATGGCGCCGGGCGCAGGAGCGCGATCGCCTCGGCCGTCGCGCGCGCGATGCGCTCGTTCAGCTCCGGGCTGATGATTTCGGGCCGTCGAAGTCTTTGGGCGCGCCGTAGACCGTCGTCGGACAGGTGAACGCCCCGAAGAAACCGAAGAGCGGGCGCAGCTGGTGCTCCAGAACCAGACCGTGCAGCCGGCTCCCGCCGGTCGCGGCGAGGATCACCGTCTTGCCCGCGAGCGCGCGACGGTCGACGCGATCGAAGAGGTGCTTCAGCGCTCCGGTGTACGATCCTCGATAGACCGGCGTTCCCACGACCAGCAGGTCGGCGGTCTCGACTCTCCGAACAATGGCTTCGCCGGCGGCGTCGAGTGAGTCCCGGGTCAATCCGCGAAACAGGTGTCGCGAGGCTTCCGTGATTTCGATCAATCCCGCATCGATGTGATTGGAAAAGCTATTGGTCGAGGATCGTGGATACGACAGTGGTGGTGCGAGAGGGGTTGCTGATGCCTCCAGACACTCCCACGACGGTTTTCGACGACATGACAAACCTCTTGATCCGATGCGCTGCGGCGCCACTCTCACCGCTAGCGACGATACCTCATAAAGATGACTGAGTTAGTAGATTTTTACGGCCATAATTGGTCGGAACCGGAGAGCATCGTTCCGTTTTTGTCGACCGACGTGGTGGCGCGCTTCTCTTTGCGCCAAGCGCCGTTCGTGCTGCGCGGATCTGAATCGACCGGCCGAAGGTGATTCGAACGCAGTTGTTCCCGTGATCTCCGAACGCCGCCCGGGGCGCTCCGCCACAGCGCGCAGGAGTTCCGGCCGATCCGCGCTGGTTCCGACGCTGGAGTCGAAAGACTACCGCATCAGAAGAACCCGAGATCTTCAGACATTGAATTTGTCAGTCAGGGTAGCTTCGGAGCCTTCCCCTATCTCAAAATCTAGTAGAGAAAATACCGCTGAGCCATCGGCAGCACTTCCGCCGGCTCGCAGATCAGAAGCTCTCCGTCCGCGCGCACCTCGTAGGTCTCCGGGTCGACCTCCACCACCGGGCAGGCGTCGTTGAGCTTCATCGACGCCTTGCCGATGCCGCTGCGGGTGTTCTCGACGGCGCAGGTCGACTTCGCGAGGCCGAGGCGCTCGGCGACGCCGTCACCTTGGGCG
>JBGTMW010000020.1:0-2638 GCA_041743365.1 Gemmatimonadaceae bacterium | reverse complement strand
TCGCTCGACCGGAGGCAGGAGCAGCTGGGCGAACGCCTCGATGCGCTCGACACCCAAGTTGAGGACCTGGCGCCCGCTGGCGATGTCTCCAGGCTCCAAGGCCGCCTCGCGCGCGCCGAGGAGGATGCTGCGGCGGCCAAGAAGGACGCCAAGAAGGCGAGCGACACGCTGACTGAGCTCGGAGATCGGGTGGGCACGCTCGAGGAGGACCCGTCGGCGGTGGCCGACACGCCGGGCGCCGATAACGATTCCAACGGGTCCGAGCCGCCGCCCTAGCCGACTGGCACCAGTCCGCGCGTCGGGTGCACGCGTCAGCCGTCTCCTCCGCGACACCCCGGTTGAGCGTGACTCCCGACGGCGAGGGGCGCCCTTTCGGACGCCCCTCGTACCGCTGGTTGCTGGACTTCGATCGGGCGGCTTCACGGGCACTGAGCCCGGGCACCGGAGGGACAAGTCCCGGCCACCACTCCCGACGGTGTCGCGGTTGGACTCCGCTTGACGGGTCCAACATCCGGCTAGCGGCCTGACACCTCCAGAGTCCCGAATATTCTGTCAATCAAGTGAGGACCACCTCCTTTCCCTGGTCCAGGAATTGAAGCAGATGGCGCGGCCGATCGGCGTGGTCCGAGGCGTCTCGCCAGCGGCCTACTCGTCCGGGTCGTTCTCCTCGGGCGATTCGACCTCGGCGGGGTCGATGTCCACACCGCCAATCGAATCGGACGGATCGATCTCATCTTCCCCGCCCGCCCGCACCGGTTCGGTGCGGAGATCGCTCGGGAGCTGGTCGATCGGCTCGACGCCGCCGACGTCGCCCTCGACCGCTGCCGAGGTGTCAGCCTCGTCCTCCATGACGAGGGCCGCGGCGCTTACCCGGTCGTCCGCGCGCAGGTTCATCAGCCGCACACCCTGGGCGGATCGGCCCTGTCGTGAGATTCCTCTGACGCTCGTGCGCTGCACCATCCCGTTCTGTGAGATGAAGACCAGGTCTTGGTGCTCGCGAACGATCAGTGCGCCGCCCACGCCGCCCTTCTTCTCGGTCAGCTGGATGGTCTTCATGCCCATCGCACCACGACCCTTGACCGGATACTCCGCCACCAGGGTGCGCTTGCCGTAGCCGTTCTCGGTGATCACGAGCAGCTCGGTGTCATCGCGGGCGATGTCCATTGCCAGCACGCAATTGTCACCGCGTGAGACGTTCATCCCCCGCACGCCGGCTGTGTCGCGACCCATCGGCCGAGCCTGCTCCTCGCTGAACCTGGCGGCCTGCCCGGACCGGGCGACCATGATGATGTCGTCCTCGCCGTCGGTACGACGGACCGCGACCAGCTCGTCGCTCTCGCGGATCTTGATCGCGATGATGCCGTCGGCTTTGATCGGCGTGTTGTAGGCCAGGAACTCGGTCTTCTTTATCTGGCCCTCCTTCGTGGCGAACACCAGATACTTGCCCTCTGTGAAATCGCGGGTGGAGAGCACCGCCCGCACGAACTCGCCGTCGCGTAAGGGCAACACGTTGACCAGCGCCCGGCCCTTGGCGGTGCGCGAGGCCTCGGGCAACTCGTAGACCTTCTGCCGATATACCTTGCCGCGGTTGGTGAAGAACAGGAGGTAATCGTGCGTCGAGCACACGAAGAGGTGCTCGATGTAGTCGTCATCCTTCATGTTCATTCCCGACACCCCGACACCACCCCGCCGCTGTGTGCGGTAGGTGGCCAGCGGAAGGGACTTGATGTAGCCCGACCGCGTAATGGCAATCACCATCTGCTGGTCGGCGATCAGGTCTTCGATGTCGATGTCGTCCTCGGAGTGGGTGATCTCCGTGCGGCGCTCGTCCCCGTAGGCGTGGCGGATCTCGAGCAGCTCCTCCTTGAGGATGTCGCGCACGCGCTGCTCGTCGCCGAGGATGGCCCGCAGCTCACGGATGCGCTCGACCACCTCGGCGTGCTCGGCGCGCAGCTTGTCTGCCTCGAGGGCGGTGAGGCGCTGGAGACGCAGGTCGAGGATCGCCTGAGCCTGGATGCGCGTGAGGTCAAAGCGCTCCATCAGCCCGTCGCGCGCCGTGTCCGGGTCGGCGGAGCCACGGATCAGCTGGATCACGGCGTCGATGTCCGTGATCGCAATGAGCAGGCCTTCGAGGATGTGCAGCCGCGCCTCGCGCTGGCGCAACTCGTGCTTGGTGCGCCGCACCACCACCTCGCGCTGGTGCTGCACGTATGCACCAATCAGCTCGCGCAGCGAAAGGACCTTGGGAACGTTGTCGACGAGAGCGACGGTGTTGACGCCGAAGGTGCTCTGCAGCGGAGTGAACTTGAAGAGATTGTTGAGCACCACCTTCGGGATCGCGTCGCGCTTGAGCTCGATCACCAACCGGATGCCGTTCTTGCCCGATTCGTCGCGCAGGTCGGAGATCTGAGGGATGCGGCCGTTCTGCACGACCTCGGCGATCTTCTTGATCAGCCCCGAGCCGTCGTTGCGCCCGTCGCCCTTGGACACCTGGTACGGCAGCTCGGTGACGATGATCGCCTCCTTGCCGCGACCGATGTCCTCGGTGTGCGCGCGGCCCTGGACCACGACCCGCCCGCGCCCTGTCTCGTAGGCGTCCTTGATCCCCTGCCAGCCCTTGATCACGCCGCCTGTCGGG
>JBGTMW010000019.1:0-2518 GCA_041743365.1 Gemmatimonadaceae bacterium | reverse complement strand
TGAAGAAGGATCCCACGACGGCCGCGATCGACGGGACGCGGGAGATCACCACCGCCGTGATCGCCACGACCATCTCGCTGATCGCGGTGTTCTCTCCGCTGCTCTTCCTGACCGGCGCGACCGGACGCCTGTTCAACGAGTTCGGTGTGGCCGTGGGCGGCGCGGTGCTGGTCTCCGGAGTCGTCGCATTGACGCTGACGCCGATGCTCTCGGCCAGGATCCTGCGGGCGACGGCGCGAGAGTCGCGCTTCTCGCATACGATCGGCGCGGCGCTCGATGGAGTGACGGCGCGTTACGGACGGACGCTCGAGCGGGCGCTGCGGCGGCCCTTCCTCGTTATCGGTGGAGGTGCGGCACTCACGGCTAGCGCGGTCCTCCTCTTCATGTCGCTGAAGCGGGAGTTCGTCCCTGCGGACGACCGCGGGTTCTTCTTCACCTTCGTGATAGCTCCGGAAGGCGCGACGGCCGCGTACACCGACGACTACGTCCGCCAGCTCGAGGCGATCGTGCATCGCACGGAAGGGGTGCGCTCATCCTTTACCGTGATCGGGTTCGGGGGCCCGCCGAACTCTGCATTCCTCGGGACGATCCTCGACGACTGGGACGTTCGCGACGCTTCGGCGCAGGACATCATCGGCCAGGTGCAGCCGCAGTTCTTCGGGGTGCCCGGTGTCTTCGCATTCGCCACCAACCCGCCTGCGTTCGGAGGCTTCGAGGCACCGGTGCAGTTCGTGGTGCAGCACCGCGACTTCGAGACCCTCGTGAAGGGGATGGATACGCTCGTCGCTCGCGCGAGCACGATTCCCGGGCTGATGAATGTCGACACGGACCTGCGCGTCACGCGTCCGGAGCTCATCGTCACGCTCGACAGGGATCGCGCCGAGGATCTCGGTGTGCCGGCGCGCGATGTCGCCACCACGCTCCAGACACTGCTCGGCGGACGTGACGTGACGCGCTTCACCTCGGACAACAAGCTCTACGATGTGATACTGCGATTGAGCCCGGAGGAGCGCGCGACGCCGTCCGACATTGCCGGGCTTCAGGTGCGCGGGCGAAACGGCACGCTCGTCAACCTCGATGCGGTCACGAGGGTCGATGAGCGCATCGGGCCGCGTCAACTCAACCACTTCAACCGAGTTCGCGCCTTCACGCTCTCCGCGAGCCTCGCACCCGGCTTCACCCTGGGCGAGGCGCTCGACTCGCTGAACACCGCGGCCGCCGAAGTCCTGCCGGCGGGCAGCACCGTCGAGCTGGCCGGCCAGTCGCGCGAGTTCCGCGAGAGCGGTAACGCCCTGTACTTCGCCTTCGCGCTCTCGCTGATCTTCGTCTTCATGGTGCTCGCCGCGCAATTCGAGTCGCTGGTGCACCCCCTCACCGTCCTGCTCGCCGTTCCCCTTGCCGTGACCGGCGCGCTGGCCGCGCTCTGGCTCACCGGCTCGACGCTCAACGTCTACAGCCAGATCGGGATGATCCTGCTGATCGGGCTCGTCTGCAAGAACTCGATCCTCCTGGTCACCTACGCGAACGACCTTCGCGGACGCGGCCGCGACGAGCTGTCGGCAATGCGTGAGGCGGGGCGGATCAGGCTTCGGCCGATCCTCATGACATCCGTATCGGCGATCTTCGGTGCGCTGCCCATCGCCCTCGGCCTCGGTGCGGGTGCAGGCAGCCGCCGGCCGCTGGGATACGCGATAATTGGCGGTCTCATCGTATCGACGATTCTAACTCTCTATCTCGTGCCCGCCGTGTTCGTGCTGTTCGAGCGCATGCGTCGGCGCAGTGGCCCGGGCGTGGCTGCGCCGCCGGACGCGTACGAATCAACCGGCCGGTCGGAATACCAAACAATCGCGGCGCGGTCACCCGCGTCCGTGTCCATGGAGGCGTCATGAGTCTGCGCACAGCGCTTCTCGCCCTGCTGATGCCGGGGGCAGCGGTTTCATCTCCGACCTCCCTGTCCGCGCAACGCCTCGATCCCGGCGTTCCGGTGGTGACGCTCACCGAGGCTCGACGCCGGGCAGGAATGGTGGATCCCGACGCCGTCGCCGCGCGCGCGCGTGTCGAGATCTCGGAGTCTGAGCGCCGCGCCGCGCGGACCGACCTGCTCACGCCCAGCCTGTCGGCGGCGACGAGCTACACACGCTTCTCCGATCCGTTCTTCAACTTCGGCACGGGAGGCATCACCGCGAACGCCACGAGCGCGACGCTCCAGGGGAGCTACACCCTTCCCGGCGTGACGAAGCTCGCGGCCATCAGGCGATCGCGCGCGGCGCTCGAGAGTGCAGAGGCGAGCGAGGTCGCCGAAAGATTTCGCACCGCGCTCGCGACGGACGAAGCCTATTTTGCCGTCCTCGCCGCTCGTGAACTGTCGCGTGTCGCCGTGGACCGCCTGACCCGGGCGCGGGAGCAGTTCGGGATCGCGCGGGTGCGAGTGCTCGCCGGCGACGTGATCGCCACGGACTCGCTCCGGCTATTGCTCGAGGTGACCCGTTCGCGACTCGACGTGCTCCGCCGCGATTCG
>JBGTMW010000018.1:0-7307 GCA_041743365.1 Gemmatimonadaceae bacterium | reverse complement strand
CGTGCGTCGCGGTGCACGGTGCGGCGACGGCCTGGATCGGCACGGGCAATGCCGCAGTCGCGCGCATGCTGATGACTGCGGACGCAGGCCGGAGCTGGACGTCGGCCGAGGTGCCCGTGACGAGCGCGGAAGGGGCCGGGCTCGCGTCGGTAGCGTTCCGCGACGCATCTGTCGGCGTCGCACTCGGCGGTGAGATGGGAAAGCCGACGGGCCGCGGCGACTATGTCGCGCTCACATCCAACGGAGGACGAAGCTGGACCATCGGCGGCCGACCGACCTTCGCTGGTCCCGTATACGGCGCTGCCTATGTGCCCGGGGTCGCCGCGCCACCGCTCGTGGCCGTCGGTCCGGCCGGCGCCGACATCTCCCGTGACGATGGGCGCACATGGAACCGGCTGGACACTCTCGCCTACTGGAGCGTCGGGTTTGCTTCCGGACGAGCCGGATGGGCGGTCGGCCCGCGGGGTCGGATTACGCGAGTGCGGCTGTATTGAGTGTGACGCCAGGGTGTGGTCGCTTGCTCACTCGCAGCGCGTCGATCGCCACCGCGTCCCAGTCTTCTCCGTCTGCGGCCTATAGCCAGCGGCGCACTCGCTTGACGTACGCGCCGTACTCCACGGGAAACGCCGAGATGAGGTAGCGCTCTTCCCGCGCGATGACGAACCGCCGCAGGAGTACCAGCGCCGCGGGCAGCAGAAGCAGCGGCCAGAGATCGTTCAGCATGAAGGTGAGCCCGATATACGCAGCGGTCAGTCCCACATACATGGGATTGCGTGAGATGCGATACGGTCCGCTCTGGACGATGCGCATCGCCGGGCGGTGCGGGAGGATCGCCGTGCGATGGAGATGGAAGGTCGCGAGCCCCCAGAAGGTGAACGCCAGCCCTGCGCCGAGCAGGATGGCGCCTGCGATCTCGAGCTCACTGCCTCGGTCGCGTGGGAAGATCGCAAGGGGCCAGCGGCGCTGAAGGAGCCATCCGGCCAGGAACGCTGACGCGAAGATCAGCGGGGGCGGGAATCGCACGCCCGGGTGCGGGATTGTCGCCGTGCTCATCGACCTCTCACCGGCGGCCTGACCGGTGCTTCCCTACTGGCAGTTGATGACGCCCTCTGTGACAGCGGGCGCAAGCGGCGCAGCCGTCCCATAGTAGATCGCGCAGATCAGTGGCAGCGAGAGCGGGTGGGTCGACGTCGCGGACCACCCACCACCAGTGGCTTCGACGACGTTCACGATCACGACCTCCGTCGTCGTGAACGGCAGGAGAGCCACGTTGGTAGTGTAAACTCCGTTCGTGAAGAGATACTCCTCCTGCGCGGTCACCAGGTTTCGGAGATCCGCACGGATCGTGGCGGCGCGGGTGCGCCCCTTGAGCGTGGCGAATTTCGGAACCGCGACAGCGGCAAGGATGCCGATGACGACAACGACAATCAGCAGCTCGATCAAGGTGAAGCCTGATTTGTGTCGGGTCATGGCAGGAGCCTTTCGAAGAGAAACGAAAACCGCGCTCGGAGTGTGTGCGACATCACCGGGTCGGGATGTCGCCACTCCCTTACAAGGCAACGCTGGTGCCGGGAATTCGCCGAACGCAAATTGCGGTGGTATCACGACTTCCGAAATGGACGTGTGGAATGAGTCACATGTCACACACTGATATCGCGCCCAACCGTCGCACTACGCAACACACGCATCTGATTTGTGATCCTGCGCAGCCCCGGAGTGAAAGATCGGGATCAGCACGTCAGCGACAGCGAACAGGACCCCCCCGTTGAACCCCGTGCCTTCGACGGTCCCACCGACTCGCACAACCTGGCTCTGCCGAAACGCAAGCTGCCGACGGGAGGTCGCCGCGGGTCAGCGCGCGGTGCTCGATATGAAAATCGCGCCCTGGCCGAAGCCCGTGCCCCAGCGCTGCGACGCCGAGATCGCGTCGAAATACTGGAGGTAGCCAATGCCTCCCACGGAGAAGGTTCGGAGGGCTTCCACGCCGCCGAGCCTGACTCCATCGAGCACGACCTGGACGCCCCCCGGATCACCGGTGATGGTGTCGCGCCCGCGCACCTGGAGCCATTGAGGCCGAAGGTTCCTGACGAGGTCGTAGGCGTTCTGCCACTGCGTGACCTGAATGTCTGCGCGCGTGATCAGGTCCCTGCGCGAGGTGCCCTCGGTGGTGCCCGAGGCACCGCGGGTCGCGCATGCCCCGCCGGCGAAAAGAGCGACGGCCAGCAGGGCAGGTTGAAACAGCCTGCGCATTGATGTCTCCCACATGAAGGTTGGTTACCTGGCAGCGCGCCCGCCCTGTCGATGCCGCGGGCGACGCCGCACCGCCAATGTCGGCAACCGCGCACCGGCGCACAAGGAGCCGAAAACGCGCGGTTATTCGTACAGGTTCGCGAGGTCGGCCCGCGCAAGTTCCGCAAGGAACCCCCCGATGCGCTCCGCAACTGCTGCCGCGTACAGCTCGCCCTTCTCCGCCGTCGCCGCCACCGGATTCCCCACTCCGGTATCGGTGGTCACCTGCGTCCAGTGGCGCGGCGCCCATGCCCAGCCTTCGCGGAGTCCGGCGATGCGGAAGCGACGAGCGCGCCCCTCTCCAGCCTCCGCCAGGGGCGCGACCAGGTGCGGCGCGATGTGCATCATCACGCTGGTCTCGAGCTCACCGGCGTGGTCGCCCGCGTCGAGAAAGTACTCGCGCGGGTTCACGCACTGGTACCAGTTCAGCGAGCAGATGAAGACGTCCGTCATCGCCTGGAGCTCGCGGATCATCTGCCGGAAATCGTTTCCGCCGTGACCGTTCAGGATCACGAGCTTGCGGAGTCCCTGCACCTCGAGCGAGCCGACGATGTCGGCAAGCAGGGCTGCCTGGGTGCTGGGGTTCATGTTCAGGCAGAGCGGGATGTCGATCTGCCCGGTGTTCACTCCGAACGGCACCGTCGGCAGCACGATCACTTTGGTTCCCCCATCCCACGCGATCCGCGCGGCCGCGGCAGCGATGCTGTCGCACTGCATGGTGTCGGTCGCGTAGGGGAGATGAAGGTTATGGGCCTCCGTCGCGCCCCACGGGAGCACGGCCAATTCATACGACGTGACCCGCACTGTCTTCCACGTGGCCTCGGCGAGAATGTACGGTCGGCCGGTCATGATGCCTCCGGGGATGCTGGCGTGGATTCGACGCCGGTGAAAGTTGTTCACGGCGCCTGCTCGTCAAGCTGCGACTGCCGGACGTCGAGCACCTCCGGTATCGCCTCGAGCGCCTCCACCACGGCCGGAGCCAGGCGGCCATCGACGCTCACAGCTGCGAGTGCCTCGCCCCCAGCCGAGAGCCGCGACTGGTGGTACTCCCCGATATTCACGCCGGCGTCACCGAGAATCGTCCCCACCCGGCCGATGACGCCGGGCACATCCCGATTGCGAATGACCACCAGGGTTCCGTGAGGAACGATGTCGACGCGATAGTCGCCGATGAGCACGAGTCGCGGATAGCCTTCCGCGATCAGTGCGCCCCCCACGCGTGCCTCGCCCGCAGCACTGCTCAGACGGAACTCGATGT
The DNA here is from genome assembly GCA_041743365.1 of Gemmatimonadaceae bacterium. GTDB lineage: Bacteria > Gemmatimonadota > Gemmatimonadetes > Gemmatimonadales > Gemmatimonadaceae > JANPKQ01. The sequence continues at coordinate 3,760 of JBGTMW010000018.1, read as the reverse complement.
ACTCCGCGTAGCCAAGGTGCGGCGCTGCCCTCACGCGATCCACCCGAATTCCACGCGATTCGGCGACGTGCAGCGCGTTCACGAAGTTGATCGAAGTGCGGCCGACCGCCTTCGCGAGCGCGCCGATCATCGTTGCGATCGTCAGGGGCCGGAGCGCCTGGTCGGACGCACCCGCATAGCGAACCTCGGCCGTCTGCACCGGACCGTCCACGAGCACGGATGCCAGGAGCCCGAGCCGCTCCCCCAGCTCCATCATCGGCCGCAACCTTCGCATCTCGGCGCCGCCGATCGCGGGGGCGTTCACGGCGCGGGAGAGGTCTCCCTCGAGCAACGCGGAGCGCACCGCGTCGGCGATCTCGAGTGCGACGCTGTGCTGTGCCTCGGCGGTCGACGCACCCAGGTGTGGCGTGAGCACGACGTTGTCGAGCGAGCGAAGCGGATCGTCGGCGGGCAATGGCTCCTCTCCGAAGACGTCGAGCGCCGCCCCGGCGATCCGCTTCTCGCTGAGCGCGCGAAACAGTGCGGCTTCGTCGATGACTCCGCCACGCGCGACGTTCACGACGTACGCGCTCGGCTTCATCGCCGCGAGCTGTGCCTCGCCGATGAGACCGGTCGTTGCCTCGTTGAGCGGCACGTGCACCGATATGATGTCCGCGACCCGCACTATCTCATCCAGCGACGCGAGCTCCAGGCCGATTGCCTTCGCGCGCTCATCGGTGAGGAACGGATCGTAGGCGAGAACCCGCATGCCGAACGCACGGGCGCGCCTCGCGACCTCGCTGCCGATGCGACCGGCGCCCAGCAGGCCGAGTGTCTTTCCCTGCAGCTCGTTGCCGTTGAAGCTCTTGCGATCCCATTTTCCGGCGCGCATCGAGCGGTCGGCGGCCGGGACCCGGCGTGCGAGGGCGAGAATCAGCGCGAGGGTGAGCTCGGCGGCGGAGATCGTGTTGCCCGCCGGCGCCGTCAGCACCGCGATGCCTCGCTCGGTGGCGGCCTCCACGTCGATGGTATCGACACCCACGCCCGCACGGCCGATCACGGTCAGGCGGTCCGCCCGGGCCAGCGATTCACGCGTGATTCGCGTCGCACTTCGCACGAGTACCGCATCCATGCCGACCATCGCTTCGGCGAGCGCGGCGCCGGTGAGGCCGGGGCTTTCGATCAGCGCGAAGCGGTGATCGCCGCGGAGCGGTGCCAGTCCCTCGGGCGCGATCGCATCCGCCACGAGAATTCGGAAAGTCGCATTCATCGCCCGATCACGCTCCCGAGCGCGTCGAGGAGCACGTCCAGCCCTGCAACGGTGTGGTCGCCCATGTGCCCGATGCGGAGCTGGCTCTCCTTGGCCTTGCCGTAGCCGGCGCTGATCACGAAGCCGCGCTTCTTCATCTCGGCGACGATCGGGGCAGAGTTCGCGCCGGCCGGAAGTGCGATACAGGTGACGGTCGGCGAGCGGAAGCGCTCGGCGGCTGGGAGCGTGAGCGCAATGCCGCGCTCGCGCATCTCGTCGACCCATTCCCAGGTGCGCCGCGCCATCGCTGCGTGGCGCGCCCAGCGTGCCTCGATGCCTTCCGCGTCTATGTGGTCGAGCTGCGCCGCCAGGGCGTAGAGAAGCGACAGCGCGGGAGTGTTCGGAGTCTGGTTCTTCGCTATCGACTTCTCGAACTCCACGAGGTCGAAATAGATGCCCCGGGTAGGGATGGATCGGGCGCGCGCAAGCAGCGCTTCGGTGGCGACGCCGAAGGCGAGCCCCGGCGGAAGGGCGAGGGCCTTCTGCGAGCCCGTCAGCACGAAGTCGAGCTTCCACGCGTCCGTCTCGACTGGAGCCCCGGCAATTCCGGTGACGCTGTCCACGAGTACCGCGATGTCGCCTGCGTCGTGCGCGACGCGGGTCAGTTCGGCGATCGGATTGAGCACGCCGGTGGACGTCTCTGAATGCACCACCGTGATCGCGTCATAGTCCTTTCCGTCGAGTGCATCGGCCAGCGCTTCCGGCGAGTGCGCCTCACCCCAGGGAACGTCGAGGCGGTCGGTGGCCACTCCGCACGCGCGCGAGATCGCGTGGAAACGCTCGCTGAACGCGCCGTTCACGAGCGAGAGCACCCGCTTGCGCGCAGCGTTCCGCACTGCGCCTTCCATGAAACCGGTGGCTGACGACGAGGAGATGTAGACCGGCCGCTGAGTGCGGAATATCCGCTTGAGCGGCGGCTGGATGCGAGCGATGAGCTCTTCCATCGCCTTGCCGCGATGGCCGATCATCGGCTGCACCTGCGCTTCGAGGATCTCGCGGCGCACCTCGGTGGGACCGGGGAGGAAGAAGCGGCCGAACTGATCGTGATCGGTCATTGGCGCGTTCGTCTGTCGTTGGGGTGGAGAAGCGCGAGGCCCTGGTCGAGCAACTCGCGAACATTGGGATCGGCGGGACGCTCATCTCCGAGCGCGAGCGCGAGTATCGGAGCGAGGGAATGTGCGCGCACGACGACATCTGCCTGCGCGGTGATCGACGGTCGGTCCGCAATGCCCGCGAACGCGACGAAGAGATCCGCGGCGGGTGCGGCCTCGAGATCGGTGGCGCCGTCGCCCACGAACATGATCGGGCCGGGAAGCTCATGTCGCCACGTCATGAGCATCTCGCGCTTTCCGCCTGCACGTGCCAGCGGAGATGCCCTGTCGAAGCCGGCATATGCGCCGCTCGCGTCGAATCGAATGGCGACCGCGCCGACATCCGCGGCAGGAACGCCGAGCGTGGAGGCCATCGCCGCCACCGGAAGCAGCAGCCCGCCCGACATGATGCGCACTGCGATTCCCGACGCGCGAAGCGCCGCCACCACCTCACGGGCATCGGGCACGAGTCGCTCCACGTAGAGGTCGCCGAGCGCGGTGACCCGCTCGAGCGTGGGGCTGATGAGATCGAGGCGCCGCCCGTAGACATCCTCGAGGGGCACCTCGCCCCGCATGGCCGCCCGGGTGAGCTGCTCGACCTCGGCCCGATGCGGACCTGCGAGCTCATCGATGCCTTCGACGGCCGAGAGCGTGGAGTCGCAATCGAAGACGACGCTGCCGTAGCGTACGGCCGCGTGACTCATGAAGCGATGTGGGAGATTGAGGCCAGAAAGGGCGATCCGATGAGCGGTGTCGAGCGAAGGCTCGACCTCGATGGAGAGAGTAGACTACGCGCCGTTCCGGGCGGCGACAAGCGACGGTCGCGATCGGTCGGCCCGGCAGACGACGATCTGCATCCTGGCTCGCCAGCGGAGAGCTCTCCACAGCCCCGCCGCACGGAGGGATGAGGTTCAGCGGAGCGTATCGCGCGGCGTCGCGGGGAGGATCGTCGGCCAGACCGCCGGGTCTTCCTGGCCAATGTACCAGAGTGCGAACCGATGAACCCCCGCGGCTTCGGCGATGGCGAAGAGGCGTCGGAGCAGCTCGGCATCGGTGACCCAGACTTCTCCCCCTCCGCTGAGGGGAGCGCGAAGGGTCCCGGTCGCGCTGTCGCGGGCGAGCCCACCGGCTGCCGCCGCGAGGCGCTCCGCCTCCCCAAAGGTGACGGTCACTCCCCTGGTCGGCTCCGGCCAGCGGTATCCGTATAGGGGCAGTCCTGCCACGACGCGCGCCGCGCTGGTCTCGCGCACGCGCATGAGCAGCACACCCTCCACCCAGTCCGGAGCGGCCACGGGCCCCGGAGTGCCCCCTGCCCAGTGCTGGTCGTAAAGCATTGGCAGAAGGAAATCGGCGCCGGCCTCGAGAAGGGCGCGCCCCGGGT
>JBGTMW010000017.1:0-2148 GCA_041743365.1 Gemmatimonadaceae bacterium | reverse complement strand
GCGACGAAGCGGCTGCGCGGGGAGGGCGGAGATCCCGTCGTCCAGCTCCAGACGAACTTCGGCGGCGGCAAGACGCACTCGCTGATCGCGCTTTACCACCTCGCTGCCGGGATCGAGCCGGCCAAGCTCCCCGGCGTCGACGAGATGCTTGCGAACGCGGGTTTCGAAGGCCCTCCGAAGGCGAAGATCGCGGTGCTCGTGGGGCAGATGATCGATCCCGGCACGCCGCGCCAGAAGGACGGCGGGACGACTGTGCGGACGCTCTGGGGCGAGCTTGCATGGCAGCTCGGCGGGGCCGAGGCGTACACGCTCGTGGCGAGGGCCGACGAGAAGGGAACGAATCCAGGCGATCGCCTGATCACCCTGCTCGAACGGCATTCGCCGTGCTTGATCCTGATCGACGAATGGATCGGCTACGCACGGCAGCTGTACGGACGCGATGACCTGTCGGGCGGGACGTTCGATACACAGATGACGTTCGCGCAAGCATTGTCGGACGCGGCAAAGTCGGTGAAGAACGCGATGCTTGTCGTCTCGATTCCTTCTTCGGACATCGAGGTGGGTGGTGAGGCGGGAAAGCAGGCGCTCGATCGGCTCTCGAACGTCATTTTCCGGCAGGAAGCGTCGTGGAAGCCGGCCTCGGCCGAAGAGGGATTCGAGATCGTCCGGCGGCGGTTGTTCGAGGAGGTGCCCGCCGAGTCGGCGCGCGAGCGTGACGCAGTCGTAGCGGGATTCGCCGAGCTCTACCAGAAGCATCCTGCGGAGTTCCCAGTGGGAACGAAGGAAGCGGACTACCGCCGGCGGCTCACCGCGGCGTACCCGATCCACCCGGAGTTGTTTGACCAGCTATTCGAGAATTGGTCGACGCTGGAGAAGTTCCAGCGCACCCGCGGCGTGCTCCGACTCATGGCCGCGGTGATTCACGAGCTGTGGGCGCGCGACGACAACGGGCTGTTGATCATGCCGGCGTCGGTCCCGATAGACGCGTCGGCGGTTCAGGCAGAGCTGACCCGATACCTCGACGAAGCGTGGACTCCCGTGATCGCCGCCGATGTGGACGGGCCCAACGCCCTGCCGCTCCAGCTCGACCTGGAGAACACGAACCTCAAGCGGTTCAGCGCCACGCGGAGAGTCGCGCGGACGATCTACATGGGCTCCGCGCCCACGCTCAACCAGACCAACCGCGGGATCGACGACACCCACATCAAGCTCGGAAGCGTGCAGCCGGGCGAGTCGGCGGCGACGTTCGGTGACGCGCTGCGGCGGCTCGCGACACGGGCGATGTACCTGATCGAGGATCACGGCCAGTACTGGTACGCGCTCGGCCAAACGGTGAGTCGTACAGCGGCGGGTCGCAAGGAGTCGAGGTTCCTCGACGAGCACGCAGACGACCAGATCGTGAAGCGCGTGGGCGCAATCAAGGATCGGGGTGAGTTCGCGGGCGTGCATTGGGCGCCGCGAGGGCCCGGTGACGTCCCAGACCAAGACGACGTGCGGCTGGTAGTGCTCGGCCCGGAGCTCCCGCATGCGTCCGGCACGGAGGTGACCCCTGCGAGAGAGGCCGTCGAGAAAATCCTCGCCGAGCGAGCAGGTGGACCGCGGTCGCACCGCAACATGCTCGTGTTCCTTGCGCCGGACGTCGCTCGCCTCGAGGAGCTGCGAGACGCGACTCGTGCATGGCTGGCCTGGCGCTCCGTGCTGGAAGACAAGGTCGAGCTCAATCTCGACCCTCAGCAGACGCGGCACGCTGAGACGCAGGTCTCTCACTTCGACGAGATGGTGAACCAGCGCCTCGGCGAGACGTTCGTCTGGATGCTTGCGCCCCGCCAGGACGATCCGAAGAGCTCCGAGGTGAGCTGGGAGACCGTGCGGGTCACTGGCGCCGATCCGATTCCGACGCGGGTGTCCCGCAAACTCCGCAATGAGGAGGGGCTGATCGTTGAGTACGCGGGGACGCGCCTCCGGCTGGATCTGGACCGGGTACCTCTCTGGCGAGGTGACTACGTCTCGACGCAGCAGCTCTGGTCGGACTACACCCAGTACCTCTACCTTCCGCGGCTGCGGGATCGTTCCGTCCTGATCGGTGCGATCGAGAGCGGCGCGTCCGACATCGGCTGGGAGCAAGACACATTCGCCTACGCGCAAGCG
>JBGTMW010000016.1:0-1544 GCA_041743365.1 Gemmatimonadaceae bacterium | reverse complement strand
GCCGGCGGCGACTGGCGTGGTGCGGCTGCCGATGACGCGAAGGATGGCGCCGCCGTGAAGGGGCGCATTCGGCGGCGCGAACAGTCCGCGGCTGTCGGCGATGGATCGAGTGCCGTCCATGACGCCTGCGGCCAGCGCGGGATCCACCGACCGTACCGCATCGATTGCCGTTGCGCCGTGCGGCACGTCCACGGGCTTCGCGTTCACATATACCCGGAGCGAATCACTCACTCGGCGCAGGGATCAGGCGTCGGTCAGTCGGCGGCATCACCGGCTGCAAACGCCCCCGGGAGTAGTCGATGAGAGCGTCCAGGTCGATGATGTCGAGCGACCGCAGGTTCGTCGCGGCCGGCGGCAGTGCCAGGTTGTCGCCGCCCGTCGCGAGAAAGTCGTTGATCGTGATCGTGTACAGGGCACGATCATCGAGCGGCCGGCCATCGCTCATCGTCACACTGAGGATGCGGGCGCCCGCCGGCCGCGACGGGTCGTAACGCACCACGACCCCGCTGACGTGTGCGTTCAGGGTCGTCCGCGCGACGATTCTTTCGAGGTACTCCCGCAGCGCGGCGCCCGGCAGGGAGGCACCGTACAGGATGTTCGCGAAGGGCTGGATCTCGAAGAGGCTTCCGTAGGTCGCCTGACCCTGGAGGACGCCTGTCCGAATGCCGCCGTTGTTCATCACGGCTACATCGGTCCGCGCGGCCCATCGCTGCGCGTCCGCGATGAAGTTCCCGAGCTTGAACTGCCCGGCGGTCTTCGGCATGCCCTCGCCGAACTGCGCGACGGGTGCGTTCACCAGCGCCGCGATCGAATCCCGCCACGCGGAAACGAGCATTTCCACGGCGGGATCGGCGCGGAGTGAATCGGTGAACACCGGTCGCACCTCTGCCGTCGCCAATCCGGTGCCCGAGCCCAGGGGAAGATCGAGAACGGCGATCGCGCGCGCCGACGAGCGCGCCTGCACGATCGGGATCCCGCGAATGCGCGTGTCGAGCGTCGAGTGGGTGTGTCCACTCACGATGGCATCTATCGGTTCGGTCAAGGCGTTGGCGAACTGGATGATCTCTCCGCTGCATCCAGTGGCGGAATCGGCGCCGCAGAAGCCGCCGACGTGTCCGACGACGATGACGACCGTCGCTCCCCTGGCGCGCAGCGCTCGCGAGATGGAGTCGACGATCGGCGCAGGAGGGTCGAAACGAAGCCCGACCACGTTGCCCGCTCTCGTCGTGGTCGGGGTCGACCGGGTCGAGATGCCGATCACTCCGATGCGAAGGTCGCCCCGGACGATCAGCGTGTCGTTCGGGATCCACTCCACGTCCCGTCCATCGGTGTAGCGTACGTTCGCGCCCATGATCCGGTAGCGCGCACCAGCCATCCGTGCGCGCAGCGTGTCGGTCCCCCAATCAAACTCGTGGTTTCCGAGCGCTGCGCCCGCGTAGCCCAGGCGGTTGTACAGCTCCACCACGCGCCGGCCATACGACAGGTTCGAGATCGGCGTGCCCTGGAACATGTCGCCGCCGTCCAGCAGGAGCGTCTCGCATCCC
>JBGTMW010000015.1:0-1790 GCA_041743365.1 Gemmatimonadaceae bacterium | reverse complement strand
GGCCGGTGCCGGGAACGCAGAGTGCGATCGTCGCGGCGCTGAACTACGGCGGTCGCGAGCCATCGGGCCCCATCGCGCGGTACGCGCGGGGGGATGACTATCACGATGTGTTGACTGCGCGCCTCATAGAGTTGCACGCATGGGTCGATGCGCAGGTCGGTCGCCCCGTCGTCGGGAAGGCATATGTGGACACGGGCCCGATTCTGGAGCGGGACCTGGCGCGGAGAGCCGGCCTTGGCTGGTTCGGGAAGAACACGAACCTCGTGAGCCCGGAGATCGGCTCCTTTTTCTTCATCGGGGCGCTGCTGCTGGATCTCGAGCTCGAGCCCGACGCGCCGTTCGAGGCTGATCGCTGCGGGACCTGCACTCGGTGCCTGGACGCATGTCCGACGGAAGCGTTCGTGGCGCCGCGGGTGCTCGATGCAACGCGGTGTGTGTCCTATCTCACAATCGAGCAGAAGGGAGCGATTCCGGAATCGCTACGGGAGCGCATGGGTGGGCTGCTGTACGGATGCGACATCTGTCAGGATGTGTGTCCCTGGAACGTGCGCTTCGCGAAGGAGCTGCCTGACGGGTCGCCGTTCAAGGCGCGGGAGTTTCTCGCCGGGAAGGATGCCCGGACGCTTGCGCGCGAGTTGCTCGCAATGTCGCAGGAGGAGTTCTCGGCGGCGTTCAGCAAGTCGCCGATGAAGCGGGCGAGGCTGCGGGGGTTGAAGCGGAATGCGGCGGTGGTGCTGGCCAACGTGGGCACGGGTGACGACATCGGGCTGCTCGATCGGGTGCGTGCCACAACTGGTACACGCGAGGATGCGTGATCGGCCGGTCCGCCCCGAGTAGACAACACGCCCGGACGGAAACCACCAGCTTACGCCTCGTCCCGCACCACGATACCTTGGTCGCCCACCGCCGACATCGACCACTGGCAGGCCGACCCCGTCCGATTCCATGACCAGCCCAACTCCGCTTGGCGACGGCACTCCCACGCCGCCGCACGACCCCGTGCCGCCCTCGGGGCGTGGCGGTGTCCTGGACTTCATCGAACGGGTCGGCAACAGGCTGCCTGATCCCGCCGCGCTCTTCCTGATCCTGCTGTTCGTCGTCTGGGGCATCTCGGCCCTGCTCGCGCCGCTGCAGTTCACCGAGATCGACCCGCGCAGCGACGCACCGATCCAGGTGAAGAACATGCTCGCCCCGGCGGCCCTCGCGTCGTTCCTCGGGAGGATGGTGACGATCTTCACCAGCTTCCACCCGCTCGGCGTGGTGCTCGTTGCCCTCCTCGGCGTCGGGGTGGCCGAGCACACCGGGTTCATCAACGCGGGGCTGAAGTCGATGCTTGCCGTCACGTCGAGGAAGCTGCTGACCCCGATGCTGATCCTCGTCGCGTGCCTGAGCCATACGGCGGCCGACGCGGGGTACGTGCTCGTGATCCCGCTGGGAGGCGTGATCTTCTACGCCGCGGGACGGCACCCGCTCGCGGGCATCGCGGCCGCATTCGCCGGTGTGTCCGGCGGCTTCAGCGCGAACTTCATCCCGTCGAGCATCGACCCGCTGCTCGCGGCTCTCAGCCAGGAAGCCGCGCGCATCGTCGCGCCCGAGCACACGGTGAACCCGCTTTCCAACATCTACTTCACCGGCGTATCCACGCTGCTCATCGTCCTGCTCGGCTGGTTCGTCACCGACCGGATCGTCGAACCGCGGCTGCGTCGCACGGCCGTCGACGGCGACGTGAGCGAGTTTGCATCGCTCGGCGAGACGGGGCCGCGCGAGCGGCGGGGCCTGCGCGCGGCGCT
>JBGTMW010000014.1:0-2038 GCA_041743365.1 Gemmatimonadaceae bacterium | reverse complement strand
GGTTGGCGCCACGCCGGCATCGACATCCCTGCGCGACGCGCGACGCCCGTGGTCGCTCCGGCCTCCGGGACGGTCGCCGAGGTGGGCAGCTTCGTGCTGACCGGGCGCACCGTGTTCCTCGACCACGGCCGCGGGATCCATAGTGCCTACTTTCATCTGGACACCGCCCTTGTCCAGAAGGGAGATGTGATCCGGCAGGGTCGATCCATCGGTCGGGTGGGTGATTCCGGTCTCGCGACGGGACCTCACCTTCACTACGGCATCTACGTTCACGGCAAGGATGTGGACCCTGCGGCATGGCGCGACATGCCGCCATTCGTACTCACGACCACACCCGATTCGGCTGGCCGCGGCGCAACGCGCTGAGGGATCGCCAGGCGCGACGGAAAGGCCCGGGACGGGGCGCCTGAGTCTTGCGCCCCAGAACCACGGGTCATATGGTGAGCGCCACCCACCGGCGCTGCCATCGAGCGCTGCAGAAGGGTCGCTCGAGCCCGACCTGAGGCCCAAATTCGCATTGATGAACTAACGCGGCTGCCGCTGCGCAGCACGTTCATCGACGCCGCCACGGCGTCGATCCAAACGGCGCGCGCAACCGCTCAGACGCTATCGCTGCTCGTGGTCGACGTCGACCATTTCAAGCTGGTCAACGACACCTACGGGCATCTTCAGGGCGACGACGTCCTGGTCGAAGTCGCCGAGATACTCCGGCGAAACCTTCGTGGCTACGACGTTGCCGCGCGCTACGCCGGCGATGAATTCGTCGCGCTGCTTCCGAACACGCCCATGGAAGGGGCGATGGAAGTGGCCGAACGAATCTGCTCGGCCATGCGCGGCCATTCGTTCAGGCTGCGCGACCGTCCCGGATCCGTGCCGGTCACGGTATCGATCGGCATAGCCTGCTTCCCGACCCACGCGGACGAGGGCGAGGCGCTGTTCGCCGCGGCTGACCGTGCGCTGTACCTCGTCAAGCGACAGGGACGAGATGGCGTCGCGGCAGCCGCGGTCGAAGGATCGGAGCCTTCCCACCTGCCGCTCAGCATCGAGCGCTTCGTCGGACGCTCGACCGAGCTGCGCTCGCTCATCGGGCTTCTCGAGCAGGCTACGGAGAACCATCCCAAGGTCGTCGCCATCAGCGGCGAGGCCGGCGTCGGGAAGACCACGCTGATTCGACAGCTCGAGCCCGAAGTCAGGCTCCGCTCCGGCTCCCTGATAACGGGTCGCTGCCAGGAGGCGGACGTACAGCCTCCGTACGCACCATGGGCAGATGTGATCAGCGCCATCCGCAGGGTGTATGGCGCGGATGACAAGGTCTGGCGCGAGCTGCCGCACCTCGTCCCCGCGCTCGCGACGCAGCCATTCGAGTCGCGCGGCGGCAGCAAGTACATGCTCCTCGAAGAGATCGCCGAGTACATCCGGATCGCGGCCGCGCGCAGGCCACTCGTGATAGTCCTCGACGACATGCAATGGGCGGATTCCGCGTCGTGGGACACCCTGGAGTATCTCATCCCGCAGCTCGACGGCGAGCGCCTCCTCATCTGCCTCACGATCCGCTCGGAGGAGACCTTCGGCGAGACGCTCGAGCGACGGCGGAGGCTGTCGCGCAACGAGCTGTTTCACGAGATAGTCCTGTCCCGACTGACGCGCGATGAAGTGAAGCAGTGGATGGAGGCCGCGTTCCATCGACAGGATGTCGGCCGCGAGCTTCTCGCCTTTCTCTATCGGTACACCGAGGGAAACCCGCTCTTCGTCGTGCAGGTGCTGCGCACCCTCGTGGACGAGGGAGCGGTGTGGTACACGGGCGAGCGATGGGAATGGCGGCCGGTGTCGGAGCTGCGCCTCCCCGTGGGCGTGAGCGACCTAATCTCGCGCCGGCTCTCCCGGCTGTCGCCCAGGGCCCAGGGCATCCTTACCACCGCGGACGTGATCGGGCGCGAGTTCGACATCGACCTCGCGATCGAAGCGGGTGCCGGCACCGAGGAGGAGCTCCTCGATGCGATCGATGAAGGTGTGCGCGCCTCGGTGCTGCAATCATCGC
>JBGTMW010000013.1:0-3154 GCA_041743365.1 Gemmatimonadaceae bacterium | reverse complement strand
GATCCGCGGACGAACCACTTTCCGCCGTCGAAGTCCATGTCGTCGGGTGCGGCTTCGAGCAGGTGGGCGGCGATGCGCTTTCCCTTCTCCTTGATCTTCTCGATGCTCATGTGGATCGCCGTGCCGCCGACCGCACCGCTGCGGCTGCCGTACGTCCCCATGCCGAACGGCACGCGTCCGGTGTCGCCGTGCACTACCTCCACATCATCCATGGGAATGCCGAGCTCGTCGGCCGCGAGCTGCGCGAACGTCGTCTCGTGTCCCTGGCCATGGCTGTGCGAGCCGGTGAACACCGTGACCTTGCCCGTCGGATGCACTCGCACGGTGGCGCTCTCCCACAATCCGGCCTGCGCGCCGAGCGCGCCGGCGACGGTCGATGGCGCGAGCCCGCACGCCTCGATGTAGCTGCAGAACCCAATGCCGATGTACCTGCCGTTCTTTCGCGCCTCGTCCTGTTCCGCGCGAAGCGCCTCGTAGCCGACCATCTCGAGCGCGCGATCCATCGCGGGAGCGTAATTCCCGCTGTCGTACTGGAGCGCGACCGGAGTCTGGTAGGGAAATGCGTCGGCCGGGATGAAGTTGCGTCGGCGCACCTCGGCGGGGTCGAGTCCGAGCTGGCCCGCCCCGAGATCGACGAGCCGCTCCACGACGTAGCAAGCCTCGGGACGTCCCGCGCCGCGGTACGCATCGACCGGGGTCGTGTGCGTATGCACGCCGCGCACGTCGCAGAAGATCGCGGGGATCGTATACTGGCCCGACAGCAGTGTTCCGTAGAGATAGGTCGGCACCGAGGGGCCGAACAGCGAGAGGTACGCGCCGAGGTTCGCGATCGTGTGCGCCCGAAGCGCGAGGATCTTTCCGTCGGCGTCGAAGGCCATCTCCGCGTCGGTCACGTGATCGCGACCGTGCGCGTCGGTCATGAAGCTCTCGCGCCGCTCGGCGGTCCATTTCACCGGCCGCCCCGTCGCCCGCGCCGCCCAGGTCGTGACGACCTCCTCGGGGTAGACGAAGATCTTCGATCCGAATCCACCGCCGACGTCGGGCGCGATGACGCGCAGCTTGTGCTCCGGAATGCCGAGGACGAACGCCGCCATCAGCAGGCGATGGACGTGCGGGTTCTGCGAGGTGAGATAGAGCGTCACCTCGTCGCTCGCCGCGGTGTACACCGCGAGGGATGCGCGCGGCTCGATCGCGTTCGCGATGAGCCGCTGGTTGACGAGCCGCTGACGAACGATGGTGTGGGCGCCGGCGAACGCGGCCTCGGTCGCGTCGGCGTCGCCGAGCGTCCAGTGGAAGGAGACGTTGTCGGGGGCGCAGTCGTGGATGGTGACGTCGCAGCCGATCGCCTCTTCGGCGTTCGTCTTCGCCGGAAGCTCCTGATAGTCTACCTGCACGAGCTCCGCCGCATCCTTTGCTGCGTACGGCGAGTCGGCGATGACGACCGCCACCGCCTCGCCCATGTAGCGCACGGTGTCGGTCACGAGCGCGCGGCGCGGACCGATCTTGAGATCCGGGAGCAGCCACCCGACCGGCAGGGGGTTCACCCCCGCGTCGGCGAGATCGCGCCCGGTGAACACGGCGACGACGCCGGGATGGGCGCGCGCGGCCGTCGCATCGATCGACCCGACCTTCGCATGGGCGAAGGGACTGCGCACGAAAACGGCGTGAGTCGTACCGGGAACCTTGATGTCGTCGGTGAACGTCGCGCGTCCTGTAATGAAGCGCCCGTCCTCACGGCGCTTGACGCTGGCTCCGAACATCCGGTTGGTCGGCTGGGCGGTGCTCGTCATGGCATCCTCCTCACTGTGCCGAGCCGGCGGGAACCGTCGTGGTGCCCCACGCCGGCGTGTGCACTCCGCTGCGCGCTTCGGTCGCGAACTTCTCGGCCGCCGCGCTGACAGCGCGCACGATGTTATGGTAGCCCGTGCAGCGGCACAGGTTGCCCTCGAGGCCCGTGCGAATCTCCTCCTCCGACGGATGCGGATTGCGGCCGAGCAGCTCGTAGGAAGTCATGATCATTCCCGGCGTGCAGAAGCCGCATTGCAGCCCGTGCTGCTCGGAGAACGCTTCCTGGAGCGGATGGAGCCGCCCGATGGCGCCGAGTCCTTCGATCGTCATGACCTCGGCGCCGTCGGCCTGCACGGCGAACATGGTGCAGGATTTCACCGCGAGACCATCGACGATCACCGTGCACGCGCCGCACTGACTCGTGTCGCATCCGACATGCGTTCCGGTGAGCGACAGCGTGTCGCGGAGGTAGTGCACGAGGAGCGTACGGGGCTCGACGTCGCCGCGTCGTGACGTGCCGTTCACCTTCATGGTGACTTCGGTCATGGTCGCCACTCCGTGTTCGAAGGGCCTTTCCGTGGACACTGAGCGCCGCCGAGCGCGGTCGCGTCAGGAAGGGGAGAATGGCGCGAATATGGAGCGGCCGGGAGGGCGGGGCAAGGTCGATCGGAGGCACCCCCGCACCCCGGCGGGTGGATCAGGGCTCTTCGAGATAGCGGGCCCGGAGCTCCTGGTAGTGGAGGGCTGCACTCTCGATCCACTCGCGGGATGACCCATCGAGCTGCTTCCTGACAGTTGCCGGCGCGCCCGCCGCGAGCACTCCCGGAGGAATCTCCTGGCCCTCGAGGACGACGGCGCCAGCCGCGACCATGCTCCCGCTACCGACGCTGGCTCGCTGAAGCACGACCGCGCCCATGCCGATCACTGCGCCGTCCCCGACCACGCACCCTTCGAGCAGGGCGCCGTGGCCAATCGTGACGTTGCGTCCCACGACGGTCGGAAGCCCTGCCGCGCAGTGGACGACGGTGTTGTCCTGCACCGAGCTCCCCATACCGATCACGATGCTCGAGAAGTCGCCTCGCAGCACGGCGCCGAACCAGATGCTCGCCCGCGCCTCGACGACGACGTCGCCGACCAGGTCCGCGGACGGCGCGACGAACGCATCGTCCGCGACCCGTGGGTGCTTGCCGCCGAAGGAATGGATTGGCATCGCCAGTGCTCCCCAGACTCCGTTGATTTCCGGAAACCTACTTGACCGGCCATCCCTCGGCGGTACGTTGGCGATCATGTCTGCCTCGCCGACCGGCGTCCATCCGCCATCCGAACCGACTGGATCATACAACGCGGCGGTCGATCTCGTCGATCG
>JBGTMW010000012.1:0-3125 GCA_041743365.1 Gemmatimonadaceae bacterium | reverse complement strand
GTGCACCGCCGCCTCCCCGACCGCCTCCACCACCAGCAGCGGGTGCGTCGGCCGAACCCGCGGGCATCGGCTCGCGAAGGGGCGGCTGGGCGGGGATGTCATACAGCAGGAAACGACCGGCTCCACGCGGCGCGGCACGGTAGCCGGACCCATCGGTAGTGAGCTGCGAGAGGGTCGCTTCGGCGCAGCGGAGTGTTCCGCGCGTGCTGGCGCAGGTCGTATCCGCGAAGGTCAGCACGCCCAGGCTGTTACGCGTCTCCGTACCCAATGCGGGACCGACGATGTACAGTCGGCGCCCCGATGCATCCCATGAAGGTGTGCCGGCGAGGAAGCCGGCGGAGGTGACGGGTGCCTCGGCGCCGGTACGGAGGTCGCGCATCATCAGGACGGTGTTCTTCGCCTCGAGCCACGAGACCATAGCGTCGGCGCGCGCGCGTTCGGGTGTCCGGGGCTCCCTGCGCTCACGCTCCGCTCGCGCCCGCCGCACCTCGTCGTTCACGGTCATCCGCAGGTATGCGATGCGACCTCCGGCAGGCGCGAAGATGGCGCTCCGGCCCCGGAGCTCGGTCACCCGCCGCGCGGCATCCTCGAGGCCCACGATGCGAACCACGCTGCTGTCGCCCGTTCCGGACTCGTAGGCGACGTATCGCCCGTCGGGACTGATCCGCGGCGCACGTCCGTCGGGAGTGATCTCGATGGTGTGGTACAGCTCGCCCGTCTGGAGAGCGATCGCCTCGAGATGCTGCGCCGCGGACGGCGATGACAGAAGCCGTGCGTAGATCTCGAGCGCGGCGATGTAGTCACCGCGATCCCATGCCATGGCCGCGTTGCCGAGGTCGTCGGTGGGCGCAGCCTGTGCGTGTGCACGGTGAGCGGCATGAGTCGCGAAGAGCGCGAGCACCGCGAGATGGGACAGCTTCATGTCATTCCCCTGGAGGTCGGTCGGCTGGCGAAGTCGGAAGATGCAAACGGCGGGTGTGGCGGCGATAGGGCCGCGGCGTCAGGATGCGGCGATCTCGTACCGCAGGATCGCGAGGTCCACACCGTCACGGAAGTAGTCTGCGACAACGGACTCGATGCGGAATCCGCAGCTCTCGAGAAGATTCCTCGAAGCCGCGAGCGCGGGTGCGGTCGGCAGCTCGACAATGACGAAGCGCGCTCCCGCGCTGCCGAGCGCACCAACCGCCTCGTTCACGATCCTTGTCGCTATTCCCCGCCTGCGAGCTCCGCCGTCCACGACCACGAGCTGGAGTCGTCCCGCCCCCACCGTTCCGGCGATGGTGCCGAAGACTCCGAGACCATCCACCCGTCCCGCCGACGTCGCGACGATACCGCGCGCTTCCGGACTTCCGGCGCCGAGAACGGCATCGACCGCCGCGAGAAACGCTGAACGGAAGTTCAGGCCCTCCAGGCCGGCCGTCGCGAGGGATCGAACCGCGGCAGAGTCGTCGGGGCGCAGCTCGCGCAGCGCGAGTTCCGCGGGCTCCGACCGGACCATTCGTGTGGGCCGGTCGCCGCTATATGTGAATCGAGCGATTGAGCGCGCCGAGCGCGGCTTCCTTCACGGTCTCGGACAGCGTCGGGTGCGCGTGCACGGTAATTCCCACATCCTCCGACGCACCGCGGTATTCGAACGCCAGCACGATCTCCGCGATCAGCTCCGAGACGCTGGGGCCGAGCATGTGCACGCCGAGCATCTCGTCCGTCTCCGCATCGGCGATCACCTTCACGAAACCGCCGGCCTCGCCCATGGTGCGCGCACGCCCGTTGGCGGAGAAGGGAAACCGCCCGACGTTGTAGGGGCGGCCGCTCTCATTCACCTCGTGCTCCGCCAGGCCGACCGACGCGATCTCCGGCCATGTGTAGACGACCGATGGCATCGACCGGTAGTGCATCTCCGCGGGCTTGCCCGCGATGACCTCGGCGGCGATGACGCCCTCCTCTTCGGCCTTGTGCGCGAGAAGCTTGCCTCCGACTACATCACCAATGGCGTAGACGTTCGGCACGCTGGTGCGCATGCGGCTGTCGACCTGGATCTCGCCGCGCCTGCCCATCGTGATCCCGAGTGCTGCCGCATCGATGCCGCCGAGCAGCGGGCGGCGTCCGATCGACACCAGCACGCGGTCCGCCTCGAGCGTCTCCCGCGCGCCGTCCTTCTCCAGTTCGACGAGCACGCGGTCTCCCTCGCGCTTCGCGCCGACGACCTTCGTCCCTACGCGCAGCTCGAGCCCCTGCTTCCTGAAGATCCTGTCCGCTTCCTTGATGATGTCGGCATCGGATCCCGGGAGGATCGATGGCAGCAGCTCGACGACGGTGACCTTCGCGCCGAGCCGCCGCCAGACGGAGCCGAGCTCGAGGCCGATCACGCCGCCGCCGATGACGATCATGTGCCGCGGAACTTCCGAGAGCGCGAGTGCGCCCACGTTCGAGAGGACGCGATCCTCATCGAAGGGAAGGAAGGGCAGGGCCATTGGCTCGGAGCCGGTGGCGATGATGACGTTCTTTGCCTGGTAGGTCGCGGTGGCGCCATCCGCACCGGCGACTTCCACGATGTTGCCCGGGCGCAGCGTTCCCCTGCCACGCGCCCAGGTGACCTTGTTCTTCCGGAAGAGGAACTCGATTCCCTTGGTGTTGCTCGAGACCACGGCCGTCTTCCGCTTCTGCATCACGGCGAGGTCGAACGACACCTCCCCGGTCTTGATGCCGTGCTCCGCCGCATGCTGCCGCGTGAACTCGTAGTGCTCCGACGACTGCAGCAGCGCCTTCGACGGGATGCAGCCGACGTTGACGCAGGTGCCGCCCAGTGTGCTGTCCATCTCCACGCAGACGGTCTGGAGCCCGAGCTGCGCCGCACGGATGGCGGCGACGTAGCCGCCAGGGCCCCCGCCTATGACGACTACATCAGCAGATATCGACGAATTGGGCATATGATCGCAAGATTATCGGGGGGACTGCGTACTGTTGTACTGCGTGCGCTTCCGGCACTGCGTACTGCGCACGCACTGCGCACTGGTACTGCGTACATGGGTCTGCGTACATGGATACGAAAGGCGGAAGAGCAGGGCGGAATCGGTTCCAGGGGGCGGGACCGGTCTCGCCCCTGCGCCCTTCCGCAGTCCAGGTGC
>JBGTMW010000011.1:0-3449 GCA_041743365.1 Gemmatimonadaceae bacterium | reverse complement strand
GGCGCGGCGTCCTCGGTCGCGCCGACCGGCGCCCAGCAACCCAGCCACGGCAGCCATCGCGGATCGGTTCCGGACTCGCCTGCCATGGCCGGGCCGAATCCGCCGACCGCCAGGAGGGTCGCGAACAGCACGACGATCGGTAGCCGGCGCCCGAAGTATCTGCACGTGATCATGTCACACCCCCGATTTGTTCCCCGCGGCCGCCATTCACCGCCGCCATGAACATGCGGGCCCGACCCGCCGCTGGGCTAGGGGAGCGGGGGCCAGGCGCCCCCGGTACGGGCTCGACGCCGAGCAGCACGAAGGTCGGACCGCGTGCCGACAGGACGCCGGAAAGTCCTTCCGCCCAGCGATCGAGCTCCGCGAACCCAAACACCGATCGAAAACCGCATGCGCGGGCCATCGCCTGGAAATCGACCTCCGACCCGTCGGCGCGACCAGCCGCCGATCCCGGGGTGGGCTGCGCGCCGGTGATCTCGTAGACGCCGTTGGAGAACACGATGAGCACGAGGTTCGGCGGCGCCGCGGCCGTGATCGTGGCGAGTGAGCCGAGGTTCATCAGCATCGAGCCGTCACCGTTGGCGACGATCACCCGCCGGTCGGGACGGGCCAGCGCGAGACCGAGCCCCAGGGATGGCGCCTGGCCCATGCTCGACGGAACAAAGATGAGATCGAGCGGGCGCGTGCCGAGCGCCATCCATTCGCGCGCCGCGGCCATCGTGGTGATGACCACGTCTTCGGGCCCGCGCCCGGAGTGCAGCGCCGCGATCGCGCCGGACATCGACATTCCGCTCACGCCTTTCCCTCGGCGATGAGCGCCGCGCCCGGAACGCCCGCCGTGCGACATGCACGGTAATGCTCGCGGATCGCGGCGATCTGTTCGGGTTTCGTGATGAGGCGGAATTCGATGCGCCACGCGTCGAGAATCGGCTCGGTGAAGACGAGGCAGGTGTCTCCGGGAAGGGTGTCCTGATTGAGGTAGCTGCGATATCCAATGACGCTGAAGATCGGCAGCTTCCAGTCGTGCAGGACGTTTCGGAGGGCGTCGCCCGACTCGAACAGCCCCGTGCACTGGATCATGACGATGGGTGCCGCGCCGCCGAGATGCAGCCCCGCGGCGACGGCCCATGCCTCGCCCTCGCGGCAAACGCGCACGAGGCGCAGCCGGGCGCTCGATGCAAGCGCGGGCTCCCACCTGCCGAGGGTGCTGTCGGGGACCGTCACGACGTGGGTGACGCCGAGCTCCGTGAAGAGGGCCGTGATCTGCTCGCCGGTGAACATCCCCGCAAGGTCGGAACTGGCCGGGAAAAACGGAAGAAGCCATCGATCTTCGGCGGAAGGCTGGGGGCCCCACGCTTCCGCGCAGTAACCAGCAGCTGAAGCGTGTCCGGCAATCCGTGCGTAGTATGAAGGAGTCTTCCGTGGTCAGCCGCGTGTAATCCAGGGCCGGCACGTACAAGCCAGCCGTTTTGCCAGAGCCGCCCCGTTCATGTATTCGACCTGCCTGTTCTGCAATCGGTCGCTGGGAGCGAATGTCGCCATCGAGGCGTTTTCGGTGGGGGAGCGGCTCGCGTTCGACCCGGCGAAGGGGCGGTTGTGGGTCATCTGCCGGCGGTGCGAGAGGTGGAATCTCTCACCGCTCGAGGAGCGTTGGGAGGCGATCGAATCGTGCGAGCGGCGCTTTCGCGACACACGACTTCGAATGTCCACGCCGAACATCGGGCTGACGCGTCTCCGTGAAGGGCTCGAGCTCGTGCGCATCGGTTCGCCGCAGCGGCCGGAGCTCGCCGCGTGGCGGTATGGTGACCAGTTCGGGCGCAGGCGTCGCCAGAGGTTCGTGCGAGTGGGAATCGGGACGGTGGCCGTGGGTGGTCTCGCCGCCGGATTCGTGACGGCGGGAATCGGAACGGGTGCCGGTCTCTGGCTGCTCGCGCGAATGGGAGAGGGCGCGTACGAGCGGATCGTGCACGGCAGCCCGCGTGCGGTCGTCGCCAACGTGCCGCTGGCGTCTGGCGAGCGGATAGCGATCCAGCGACGTCATCTTCGCAGGATCGAGCTTGGCACCAGCCACGCGACCGGCGGCTGGTCACTGAGCATCCCGCAGGGTGGAAGCAAGCGCGGATGGCATGGCGCCGGTTACAGGCGATCGGACCTCCCTCCTTCATCACGCACCGTGATCCTCTCGGGCGACGATGCACTGCGGGCTGCCGGGTTCATACTTCCGGCCATGAACGCAGAGGGCGCGAACGAAAGGCAGGTGGCCGCTGCGACCGGGCTGC
Organism: Gemmatimonadaceae bacterium; assembly: GCA_041743365.1. GTDB lineage: Bacteria > Gemmatimonadota > Gemmatimonadetes > Gemmatimonadales > Gemmatimonadaceae > JANPKQ01. The sequence goes on along the minus strand of JBGTMW010000011.1, from coordinate 1,170 downwards.
TGGAGGATGCGCCTTCGCTGACGCAGCTCTTCGCCAGGGCAGGCGGTCACGGCGCCAGGACCAACCTGAACGGGCGGGGAGACGATTCGAGCGCAATGCTCGCGAAGCTCGATGTCCCGCTGCGGCTCGCGCTCGAGATGGCTGCTCACGAGGAGTCGGAGCGGCGGGCGCTGGAGGGAGAGCTCGTCCTGCTGGAGGCAGCGTGGAAGGAGGCAGAGGAGATCGCGGCGATAGCGGACAATCTTCTTCTCCCCTCGGGGATCGAGGATCGCGTGAGGAGGGAGACGCGCCGCGAATGACCGCCATGGAGCCCGCTGCTACCGCCCGATCGTTGCGGTCGCGTGCGCCATCGCCCTCGGACGCTCCGGCCTTCGGCGCGGAGGACGCGTCGCGCGTGGCGCTCGAGATCTTCGGCATCGAGGCGCGCGCACGAACGCTGACGAGCGAGCGTGACCAGAACTTCCTGCTGGAGGCCGAACGCGGTGAGCGCTTCGTAATAAAGTTTGCGAACTGCGGCGAGAATCCGGCCATGCTCGCCGCACAGCAGGCCGCACTCGATCACCTGGCGCAGCGAGTGGACTTCTGCCCGCGCGTGATCAGGACCGCGAACCATGGCACCTCCGCCGAGGTCGAGGGGCTCGATGGACGCCGCCACATGGTGTGGGCGGTGACGCACCTGCCGGGCGAGGTGCTGGCAGACGTTCGCCGCCGGTCGCCCGAACTGCTCGAAGGCTTCGGCCGCACCATTGGCGCACTTCGACGCGGACTGAGCGACTTCGACCACCCTGCGATCCATCGCGACTTCTACTGGGATCTCGCGAACGGGCGCCAGGTGATCGATGAGTACCGACACCTGATCGATGATGGTGCGCTTGGTGCGGCGATCGACCGGATCATCAAGCGTTTCGATTCCGGCGCGGCTCCCCGCCTGGCCAGCCTGAAGCGCGCTGCCATTCACAACGACCTCAACGACCACAACGTGATCATGGGGGGCGGCGATGGCCCATGGTCCCGCAGCCAGACGGTCACGGGCATCATCGACTTCGGCGACATGGTGCACGGCTACGCGGTCGCCGATCTCGCCGTCGCCGCCGCGTACGTGGCGCTCGGCGCTGCGGATCCTCTCGCGTCCGTGGCGGATCTCGTGCGCGGTCATCATGTGGAGATGCC
>JBGTMW010000010.1:0-1534 GCA_041743365.1 Gemmatimonadaceae bacterium | reverse complement strand
GAAGGGGAAGAACTGGGACGTCGTGATAGACAATCCCACCACGCTGCCGCGCTGGGTGCGACAGGCCGGCGAAGCGCTCGAGGGTCGTGTCGGGCAGTACGTCTTCATCTCGACGATCTCGGTGTACGCCTCGAACGCGACACCGGGGGCCGACGAGACCGCACCCGTGGCCACAACGACGGAGCCCGAGAGCGAGGAGGCCGGGCGGCTGTACGGCCCCCTGAAGGCGCTCTCGGAGAAGGAGGCCGAGAAGGCCTTTCCGGGAAAGGCGACGATCATTCGTCCGGGATTGATCGTCGGCCCCGGCGATCTCAGCGACCGGTTTACCTATTGGCCCATGCGCATGGCGCGCGGAGGCGAGGTTCTCGCGCCCGGCGATCCGACGGATCCGGTTCAGGTCATCGACGCGCGGGACCTCGCCGAGTTCACGATTCGCGCATGCGAGGATGGAACGGTGGGGACCTACAACTGCACGGGGCCGGCGTCGCTGTTCACCATTTCCGAGATGCTCGGCGGAATTCGCGCGGTGATGTCCACCGATGCGCACCTGACCTGGGTGGATGCGGATTTCCTCGCGGCGCAGCGGGTACGGCCCTGGTCCGACATGCCGGTGTGGATCCCGCCCCGCGGCAACACGGCAGGCTTCGCCCAGCGCAGCATCCGTCGCGCGATCGAGAAGGGGCTGACCTTCCGCCCCTTTGCCGACACGGCGCGGGCGACGCTCGAGTACTACGAAAGCCAGCCGGAGGCGCGGAAGGCACAGCTCCGTGCGGGGCTCGCGGCCGAACGGGAGAAGGAGGTGCTCGCGCTCTGGCACGCGAGGCCGAAGCCGGGCTGAGAGGGAGGAAAAGAAGTGGTCGGCTGACGGTTTACAGATCGCGCTGGGGTCCGGGACGGGCCCGGCGCCCCGCCGACTAGGTTTACGGTGAACAGGGTCGAGCCCCGGATCACCGTGAGCCGTTCACTGACATCCGTCGACTCCGTTTTCCGCTCTCTATCTCCATGGACAACCTCGCTCATACCCTGGCTGGTCTTGCCCTAGCGGAAGCGGGGCTGAAGCGGAAGACGGCGCTTGCCACCGCGACGCTGGTGATCGCGGCTAACCTCCCCGATGTCGATGCGCTCATCTATCTCGTCGGCGACGGGCCGGACGCGCTGGCCTTCAGGCGAGGGTGGACGCATGGGCCGATCGCGATGGTCGTCCTTCCACTGCTGCTGACCCTCATCATGATGGGCTGGAGCCGCCTTCGCGGAGGACCGCCGCATCGAAAGGCGCAGGTGAAGCCGGGCTGGCTGTTCGTGGTCGCGCTCATCGGCGTGTTGTCGCATCCCCTGCTCGACCTCATGAACAGCTACGGCGTGAGGCTGCTCATGCCCTTCTCCGATCGCTGGTTCTACGGCGATGCGCTGTTCATCATCGATCCCTGGCTGTGGCTTGCGCTCGCCGTCGGCATCGTGGTTGCACGGTGGCGCGGGCGCCGCACGCGCGATGCAGCCACCGGCGTCGCGCTGGCCAGGGGACGGTCATCGCGCG
>JBGTMW010000009.1:0-6549 GCA_041743365.1 Gemmatimonadaceae bacterium | reverse complement strand
GTCACCTTGAGCGCCCCGCCGGAGGGAAGTGGGATGACATTCTGCGCGCTTCCCTTTCCGAAGGTCGTCCGGCCGACTATCGCCGCGCGATCGTGATCCTGGAGCGCTCCCGCCACTATCTCCGAAGCGCTCGCGCTGCCCCCATTCACCAGGACTACCACCGGCATGTCCGGCCAGCGCTGCGGCTCGCCGTCCATGAACAGTGCGTTCGCCTGCTCGATGCGACCGCGCATCTCGACGACTTTTCGGGCGGAGTCGAGGAACAGATCCGTGACGGCGACACCCTCCTGAAGCAGACCCCCCGGATTGTTCCTGAGATCGAGGATCAGCTTCGTTGCCCCTCGCTCTCGAAGGCCGGTGATCGCCTTCTCGAGCTCCGACGCCGTGGACTCGCCGAACACATCGATGTCCACGTAACCGACCCCCTCGCGCAGGATCACCGAGCGTCGGATGGCTTGCCGGTGAACCTCTCGCCGCGTGAGTGTGTACGCGAGCGGAACCTGGACGCCGGGACGCTGAACGGTGATCGAAACGGCGGTGCCGGGCCTGCCACGGAGTGCCCGGGAAGCCTCATCCGCCGTCCATCCCTGGGTGGAGGCTCCCTCCACCTCCACGATCCGGTCGCCGGTGAGGATTCCAGCCGACTCCGCGGGTCCTCCGGGAAGAGGCGCAACGACGGTGATTCCTTCCCAGCGGGCGTCGATCTCGATGCCGAGACCGCCGTAGTTGCCGCTGGTGCTCTCGGTCAGGCGCGCGAGCCTTCGCGGCGCGAGATACGAGGTGTGGGGGTCGCCGAGCTCCTTCAGCATTCCGTTGATCGCCGACCGGTAGAGCGCTGGGCGCGCGACCGAGTCTATGTAATTCTTCTCGACCAGGTCCATGACCTGCTGGAAGAGGTGTCCGCCATTCACGGCGACGACCTGGGGCTCGAGGCCGCGATGCATCAGGGCGCCGCCCGTTACGAGCGCGCCCCCGAGGACGGCCAGCACGATCGGTCCGCGGTATCCGTTCAGCATGCTCGTTGCGCGGCGGTCGGTGTCATTACCGATCAGACCCTCGAAGCATCGGGAAGGTTTCGGGCCACCGTTCGGTCAGTAGCCCTATGATCTCATCATACACCGCTTCCGGCGTTCCGGACGCATCGATACTCTCGATCGGTCCACACTCGGGGTGCTCGCGCTGCCAGTCCATGGTGGCGAAGAGCTCGAAGGCCGTCGCGACCCGACGGTGAAAGGCGTCGTCAGCTCGCTCCATGCGATCGCGCGCGCCGCGGCGATCGGCCCGCGCGAGTCCATCGATTTCGCCGTGCAGAAGCAGGGTGAGATCCGGACGCAGCCCTCCCGTGGCCAGGGCGTTCGCCGCGCGAACCGCTTCCTCGGGGAGTCCCCGTCCCACGATCTGATAGGCGTAGGTAGAGAGAAAGAACCGGTCCGCAATGACGAGAATCCCGTTCTCGATCGCCGGGCGGATGACGCGCGATAGGTGCTCGGCGCGCGACGCGAGAAAGAGCAGCGCCTCCGTGGTCGGCGCCATCTCCTGCGCCGGGTCGAGCAGCAGGGAGCGGATCTTCTCGCCGGCTGGCGTGCCACCAGGCTCGCGGACCACCCGATGCGGAACCTCGCGCGAGCGGAGCGTCTCCGCCAGCCTCGTGATCTGCGTGGTCTTGCCCGCGCCCTCCGGTCCTTCGAAGACGAGCAGCCGCCCGGTAGTCACATCACCCCAGGGTGATAATGGGGCTCGCGGCACCCTTCTTCATCCCTTCGAGGATCCAGCCGTTCACACGAACCATGATCTTGTCGAAGTTCTCCTGCGCGACGATCAGCCGCTGATACGCCGCGTTCGCCTGGACGCCGGAGAGGAGGTCGCTGAGCTCCTGCTCCATCTCCTCCGTCGGCTGCTCACCGCGCTCGATCATCGCGTGCGCATCCGCGCGGATCTGCTCCATCTTCTGGAGCACCGCCATGGCTTCGCGGTCGCCGGTGATCGCGTCGTTCGCGCGCTTCACCGCCTGGTACTCGGAGCTCTGTCCGATGAGTCGTCCCAGCTCCTTTGCCTTCTCCTCGATCATCGTAGCTCCGCAAGGGTTGCCACGACGAACCGCTCACGGCCGGCGAGATCCAGCCGAACGGCGACGTCGCGATAGCGAGGGTTGGTGGCGGCGCACTCGGCCGCCAGGGATGCGCGTCGCGCATCGACCTCCAGCATGACGTGTCCTCCGCGCTCCAGCACTCGCGGGGCGCCTGCGAGCAGCGCACGAATGGCCGCCATCCCCTCATCCGCGCTGAACAGCGCAACCGGGGGCTCCCAGTCCCGCACGGCGGAGGGCAGCGCCGCCGCCTCGCCATACGCAATGTAGGGCAGGTTCGCGCAGAGAACACGGGCGCGTACTCCGGCGAGCGGACGCAACATGCATCCGACGCGAAACTCCACTGGCGCCTTGAGGACCCGCGCAAGTGTTCGCGCGTTGGCTGCGGCAACGGCGGTCGCATCCCGTGAAATGTCGGTGCCGATCACCCGGTCGAAGCTCCCTTCCATGGCGAGAGCGAGAGCGATTGCCCCCGAGCCCGTGCCTACGTCCACTGCGATTCCGCCCGGCCGGAGCCCGAGCGCGAGTACGAGCTCCACCAACTCCTCCGTCTCGACACGCGGGATCAGCACCCGCTCGTCCACGGCGAGAGTGAGATGGCGAAAGGCGGTCCGCCCCACTGCGTATGCGAAGGGCGCCCCGCGCGACCGGCGCTGCGCGGCGGCGAGTGCCTCGCGCAGGGTGTCGCCGTCTACCGCCACATCGGGGTGCATGCTCGGCCAGAATCGAGGCACATCGAGCACCGCTGCGACAATGTCGCGCGCCTCGCGCCGCGCCTCCGGGAGGCCGCTGTCGGCGAGCATCGACTCCATCTCTTCCACGAGCGCACGCACCGTTCCAGGCGCCGCCCCGGTGGCGCGATCACTCATGCAGGCGCTCCTCGACATCGGCGACGCGTAGCGCATCGAGCAGCGGCTCGATCTCGCCATCCAGGACGCGTGTCAGGTCGTGCATCGTGAAGCCCACGCGGTGATCGGTGATACGGTTCTGGGGAAAGTTGTAGGTGCGAATCTTCGCCGAGCGATCACCCGTGCCCACCTGCGTCTTTCGCATCCGCGAACGGGCTGCTTCCTGCTCTGCGATCCTCAGGTCCAGGAGCCGCGCGCGAAGGACCTCCATCGCCTTGAGCTTGTTCTGCAGCTGCGATTTCTGGTCCTGCTGCGAAACCACGAGTCCCGAGGGAATGTGCGTGATCCGTACCGCGGAATCGGTGGTGTTGACACTCTGGCCGCCCGGCCCCGATGATCTGAATACATCGATCCGCAGGTCCTTGTCCTCGATGCGCACGTCGATCTCCTCGGCTTCCGGAAGGACGGCGACGGTGGCTGCCGAGGTGTGGATCCGCCCCTGGTTCTCCGTGGCCGGCACGCGCTGTACACGGTGGACTCCGGACTCCCAGCGCAGAGCACCGAACGCGCCCTGAACCGGCACCTTGAAGATCGCCTCCTTGAGTCCTCCGAGCGTCCCTTCGCTCAATGACATCAGCTCCGTGCGCCAACCGCGACGCTCGATGTAGCGCGAGTACATGCGAAACAGGTCGGCGGCAAAGAGGGCCGCCTCATCCCCTCCCGTTCCCGCGCGGATCTCGACGATCGCCGGACGCTCGTCGAGCGGATCGTGCGGGATGATGAGCGGAAGCAACTCCTTCTCCACGCGCTCGATGCTCTCCTCGAGGCGCTTCAGCTCCGCCCGGGCTTCGTCGGCCATCTCGGGGTCGTCAACGTCGACGAGCTCGCGTACCTCCGCGAGCTCGTCGTCGTATTTCCGGAGCCTGGTCGCAAGATCGACGACCCGGCTGAGGCGCTGGTGCTCGCGGCCGAGTGAGGCCAGTCGCGCGCCGTCGCGAACCGTTTTCGGATCCGACAGCTCCCGTTCGACCTCTCCCGCACGCGCGACCGCCTCGCTTACCCGGTCGCGAAGACTCAGGTCAGCTCTCCTTCTTGATGTACTTCTGGCGGAAGCGCTCGACGCGGCCAGCCGTGTCGACGAGCTTCTGCTTCCCGGTGTAGAACGGGTGGCACTGCGCGCAGATGTCGGTGTGTATCTCGGCCGAGGTCGAGCGCGTCGTGAATGTGTTCCCGCAGGCGCAGCGCACGTGAGCCGTTGCGTACTGCGGATGGATATCGGCTTTCATTGAAACCTCGATGTTCAGGAACGAAGCCCGCAATATACCCGGGCCATTACGTAAAAGACAAGTTGACAACGGGTTGCCCCTTTGACTCTCCGCCCCGGGGGCCCTAAGTTGCCGCGGGCCGGCTCGTAAGTTGCCGCGGGCCGGCTCGTTAGATTGCGTGCGCCTGCCACGGGTTCGCCGTGGCGAAATTGGTCCTCCCCACCTGTTCGCCGGACGATGAACGAGTGACTCCCACCTCCGAGTTCCTTGCAACCGTACCGCTGTTCAGCAGTCTGGACAGCGCCGAGCTCGGGCGGTTCGCCGAGCTGCTTCGCGAGAAGTCCTTTCTCAAGGGCTCGGTGATCCTCTTCGAGCACGATCCCGGCGATGCCCTGTTCATCCTCCGGCACGGACGGGTAAAGGTGGTGCGGGTCGGCGAGGACGGACGCGAAGTGATTCTCGGCGTCCTCGGCCCCGGCCAATATTTCGGCGAGCTCTCCCTCATCGACGACGGTCCCCGCTCGGCGCACGTCATTGCCATGGAGGACTCCGCCCTTCTCATGCTGCACCGCGACGACTTCAGGCGGCGCGTCGAGGCCAGCTCGCAGGTGGCATGGGCGCTCCTCCAGGAGCTCTCGCGCCGCCTCCGACGCGCCGACGACAAGATCGGCGGGCTGGTCCTGCTGGACGTGCCAGGCCGGATTGCGCGGCTGCTCCTCGATCACAGCGATGAAGGTGGCGCACCGACCATCCAGAAGGCGCTCACGCACCAGACCATCGCACAGATGATCGGCGCGAGCCGCGAAACCGTATCACGCGCCATGCGGGAGTTCCAGGACTCGGGATGGATCTCCGTCGAGCGACGCCGCATCACGATCGCGGATCGCGACGCACTGGAAAAGCGCGCACACGCGAGGGTGTGACGCGCATCACCACGCGCGCATGACGCGGCTCCTTTCCAGCCGTTTGCACCGCTCGTATCATTGCGGATGCCCAAGCCAACCTTGAGCTTTCGCGTTCAGTTCTGGGGCACGCGAGGCTCGATTCCCAGTCCAGGGCCTGCGACATCACGCTACGGCGGCAATACCCCGTGCGTGGAGGTCCGCACCTCGGACGGCTGGCTGATCATTCTCGATGCCGGCACCGGTATCCGTGAGCTGGGCCGGTCGCTCATTGCACGCGCCAACGGCGCGCCCATCCAGGGCGACATCTTCCTCACGCACGCGCACTGGGATCACATCCAGGGCCTTCCGTTCTTCGGCCCGATATTCCAGCGCGGCAACCACTTCACGATCTGGGGGTCGAAGACCCTCGAGACGAGCATCGATCGGGTGGTTCGAGACCAGATGTCGCCCGTGGTCTTCCCCGTGGCCTTCGAGGAGCTGGCCGCGCGGATCGAGTTCTCGGAACTCGCCGAGGAGCGCCGGCAGGGCACGGGGTACGAGGTCCAGGCGATCCGGGTCAGGCACCCTGGAGGCGCGCTGGGCTATCGCTTCGCGCATGGAAACGGAGCGGGTGGCGCGCTCGTCTACATCTCGGACAACGAGCTCAACCCCTCGGCGCAGTACGAGTCGCCGGCGAGCTGGCGACAGGATCTGGTCAGGTTTGCGCACCAGGCGAAGGTGCTGGTGCACGACACAATGTATACCCTCGAGGAATACGATCATCACCGCGGGTGGGGCCATTCCACCTACCACGACGCGCTGGAGCTCGCCCTCGAGGCGGAAGTGGAAACCCTGGTGCTCTTCCACCACAAGCCCGAGCGGACCGACGACGACGTCGACCGCCGGCTGGAAGAGTGCCGGGCGCTGGTCGCGAGTCGCGGACGACCGCTGCAGGTGATAGCAGCGGCCGAGGGGTTGACCCTGGTGGTCTGACGCGACGCGCGAACGGTGGGAGGAGCCGGTACGGTCCGCCCCGGTCGCGTTTCGTCGTCTCAAGTGCGGTCGCCCGGTGGGCGCCCGAACACCACCTAATCTGCCGTGAAGCCACTGCTCGTAGCCGCCCTCGGTCGTGTCCTGCCGGCAATGCCCTTTGCCCGCCGGGAGGACGACATCGAGCTGCGCCGCGTACCGGCGCTGCCTGTGGCGAGCACACTCGATCCCGAGCGGCCGACGGTCGTTCTCCTCGACCGCCTCCTGCTCCAGAGCGTCGGTTCGGATCGAGATCGCCTTGTAGAAGTGGCGCGGGTTGCTGCGATCATAGCGATGGGCGAACCCGGCGAGGCGGAGCCTGCGGAGGACTTTCCAACCGAGCTCCTCTCCGGATTCCTCCCGAGCGACGCCGCGCCCGGCGCGATCCGCATCGAGCTGCACGGCGCCTTCAGGCACGCCGCGGCGCTGGCAGCGGT
>JBGTMW010000008.1:0-4249 GCA_041743365.1 Gemmatimonadaceae bacterium | reverse complement strand
GCAATGACGTCCATTGCACGCCGCCGCCCGGGGATGGACCCTGCCGGGAGGGTGACGCCCGCCAGGGTGTGAAGCGAACGGTGCCCGTGCTACGGCGCCGGCTTTCCGGCGGGCTTCTTTCGGACGAATGGACTTTCCTTGTCCATCCCGAGCCGGGCGAAGTTGTAACCGCGGATCGTGTCGCCGCTGATCGAGTAGCGCATGGCAAGCGGCTTCGCGCCGTCGATCTGTGAGCGAAGGATGAGAATCGTGTCGCTCTGGACCAGGAATTGTCCTGAATCGCGGCTGACCTTTTTCGGCTTGATCCCGAGCTGCGTCTCGCCCGTTCGCACCCAGTACCCCTTATCGGTCAGCCGTAGCACGTGATGCTCCCTGTGCTCCTCGCCGCGCAGCAGCTGATCAACGGTGTTCTCGTACTCGCCGGCTATGCGGTCGCGTATCCTGTGCGCCTCGCTCTTGCAGGCGCCGAGGAGTGGCAGCGGAAGGATCGCGACCAGGGCGACCAGCAGTCGGCGTAGCACCGAGGGACGTATCGACGACGGCATCGAGGGGATCTCCGGAGTGGTGGTGCCGCGGACCGTACACGGCTGCTCTTCGACGATCGTGGGGCGCATCGGGTTACTGGCGCCCCTGCGGCCACGCACGCAAGCTCGGACATCGCCCCGCTTGCTCGGTCCGCGACGGGCTGCTTTCATCCCATGCATGACAGACTCAGCGCAGCAGATCCCACCGTCGATCCAGCGCGTCCTGGAATACTTCCGGAAGCTGTCGCGCGAGGAGAAGATGCAGGCGCTCGTGCAGTACTCGAAGAAGCTCGAGCCGCTGCCCGAGCGCTTCGCGGCGCTGGATCGCGCGCCGTTCACGGTCCCGGAGTGCCAGACCCGGGTGGACGTATTCCCCGAGCTGCGCGACGGCAGGCTCTACTTCTACGCAGACCTGAATCCTCGCCAGTCACCGACCATCGCAGCCTTCCTGGCTATCCTGTTCGCGGCGGTCAACGGCCAGCTGCCCGCCACCACGTTGTCGATTCCGCCGGATTTCGTGCGAAACGTCATGGAGAGCATCGGGTTGGGAGCGCGCGAGGTGGGACTCAACGCCATGGTGGAACGGCTGAAGCGATACGCGCGGGAAGCGGAGCGCGCGACGGCGTGACCTTCGCCTGGGGGCGCACATCCAGCGCCTCGCCGCGAAGGCCAGCCCTGCGGCGCAGAAACTGCCCTTGATCACACCGCGCTCGAACGCGACCCGCGCAACGAGGCGCCGGAGCAGGACTCACGAATCCGGCCACGCGACACCCACTGACCCGAGACCATGCCAATCAGAATCACGATCAAGCAGAACGGCCCTTATCGCGTCGAGGGCGACCTCGCCGATCTCCAGATCTTCGATCATGAAGGAAAGGCGGTGCCGCTGCCCGAAGGCAAGCCAGGTGTATCGCTCTGCCGCTGCGGTGCATCGATCAACAAGCCGTTCTGCGACGGCACACATTCGAAGATTGGCTTCAAGGGAGCCGAGGAAGCGCGCAAGGAGTCCGACGCAGCAAAGCCATAGGCGCCCGCGTGCCGATCCTGCCTGCGCCGCGTGACGAGACCGAGCTCGAGGAGCTGCTCTCGCGTCCGGACGTGGGTGCCGTGGAAGCGCTGGCCGGCAGTCCGGGCGATGTCATGGTGCTCGGAGCCGGGGGGAAAATGGGACCATCGCTGGCGAGCATGGCACGGCGCGCCGCCGATGAGGCGGACGGAGCCCGAGAGCACCGCAGGATCATCGCCGTCTCGCGCTTCTCCTCCGGGGCGAGCCGTGAGCTGCTGGAAAGCGCGGGCGTGGACACGATCGTGGCTGATCTCGGCGATCCGATCGCCGTCTCTGCACTGCCCGACGCCGCGAACGTGATTTTCATGGCGGGACAGAAGTTCGGCACCTTCGACGCGCCGGCCGCGACGTGGGCGGCCAACACGGCCGTCCCGACGCTCGCCGCAACGCGGTTCACCGCTTCGAGGACAGTCGTATTCTCGACGGGCAACGTCTATCCGCTGACTCCAGTCACGGGAGATGGCTCGAAGGAGACGGATGCACCCGGGCCGATCGGTGAATACGCGAGCTCCTGCCTCGGGCGCGAGCGCATATTCGAGCACTACGCGGCGCGTCACGCGCAGCCCCTCGCGATCATGCGGCTCAACTACGCCGTCGAGCTGCGATACGGTGTGCTCGTCGACATCGCGCTCGCGGTGATGCACGGAAAGCAGGTGGATCTGCGGATGGGATACGTGAACGTCATCTGGCAGGGTGAAGCCAACGCGCGCGCAATCGCCTGTCTGACGCGGGCCGCCACGCCGTCGTTCATCGTCAACGTCACCGGGACGCAGAAGCTCAGCGTGCGGGAAGTCGCGGCGCGGTTCGGCAAGCTGCTCGATCGCTCGCCGAAGTTCGTCGGCGAGGAAGCGGAGGACGCCCTTCTGAGCGACACGAGCGTCATGACCTCGACGCTCGGTCCGCCATCGATACCGTCGGACTGGATGATCGCGGCGGTCGCGGAATGGATCACTCGCGGAGGAGTGATCCTCGGCAAGCCGACCGCCTTTCAGGCTCGGGACGGACAGTTCTGACAGGCGAGGGATCATGTCATGATGAGCTTCCTTTCAGCTTCGTGACGGAAGTTCCCGGGAGGCGAACGATCATGGCATGAAGAGCTTCCGCCAGCATCTTCTCGAGGGCCAGGTGATCCCGGCGCATCCGCTCGCACTCGACGAGGAGCGAAGGCTCGACGAGAGATACCAGCGTGCACTGACGCGCTACTACGTCGCCGCGGGCGCTGGCGGGATCGCGGTGGGCGTTCACACCACCCAGTTCGAGATCCGCCAGCACGGCCTCTATCGTCCCGTGCTCGAGCTGGCCGCGGAAACCGCGCAGGCCACGCTCGCACGTGCACCAAGGCCCTTCGCGCGGATAGCCGGCCTCATCGGCGACACGGTACAGGCCACGGGTGAGGCGGCGATCGCCACCGCGCTCGGTTACGACGCCGGGCTGCTGAGTCTCGGAGCGTGGAAGGGCGCGAGTGACGAGGCGGTGCTGGCGCACTGCCGGGAGGTGGCAGAGATCATCCCCGTATTCGGGTTCTATCTGCAGCCCGCGGTCGGTGGACGGGTGCTCGACTACGCCTTCTGGCGTGAGCTGGCAGAGATCCCGAACGTGATCGCGATAAAGATCGCGCCCTTCAACCGCTACCGGACCCTCGATGTCGTGCGCGCGGTGGTCGATGCGGAGCGCGATGGCATCGCGCTGTATACGGGGAACGATGATTCGATAATCATCGACCTCCTGTCCCCCGTTCGGTGCGTGGTGGGTGGCAGGTTGGCCGAGCGGCGGATCGTCGGCGGGCTGCTCGGGCAATGGGCGGTGTGGACCCGCACCGCGGTCCGGATGCTGGAGGAGATCATGTCAGAACGCGATCGGGAGACGATCGATGTCGAGTGGCTGCGGCGCGCAACGATGCTCACCGATGCGAACGGCGCCCTGTTCGATGTTCGGCATGATTTCGCGGGCTCGATCGCCGGGATTCACGAGGTGTTGCGCCGGCAGGGGCTCCTGCGCGGGGTGTGGTGCCTGAACCCGCGCGAAGGCCTGTCGCCCGGCCAGTCAGACGAGATCGACCGCGTGCTCAGGGCATATCCGACGCTCGCGGACGATGACTTCGTGGCTGCCCACCTCGATGAGTGGCTGGCGCCATAGCTGCGGCCGACAATCGACAATCGACAATCGACAATCGACAATCGACCATCGACCATCGACCATCGACAATCGACCAGCGACCAGCGACCAGCGACCAGCGACCAGCGACCAGCGACCAGCGACCAGCGGACGACGGATGAGGAGCGCCATGCAGATTGCGGGGATCATCCGGGAGAAGTACGCTTTCTGGCGGAGGGCGACCCATCGGGAGACCGAATGAGAATCCTGAACGGCCCTGCGGTATTTCGGCGACTGATACTCGGCAGCGCCGTGCCGATCGCGGCCGGTGGCGTGACACCTTTCCAGGGTGTGGGGCAGCAACCCGTGACGAGCGGAGCATCCGCCAGCGTCGTGGGGGTCGTCTACGACAGCATCGCCCGCACGCCGCTCGCCGGAGTGACCGTACAGTTCGTGAGCGCGGATTCCACGAGCGGGCGCGGCTTCTCCTCGCAGACCGACTCCGCCGGGCGCTACTCGATCGATGCGATGCTCCCCGGAGCGTATCTGGCGGGGTTCTTCCGGA
>JBGTMW010000007.1:0-6849 GCA_041743365.1 Gemmatimonadaceae bacterium | reverse complement strand
CGTGGCCGTCAACCTCTGGTATCACGTCGGATCGGCAAATGAGCGGACAGGTCGAACGGGGTTCGCCCATCTCTTCGAGCACATGCTATTCCAGGGGTCGGCGCACGTTCAGGCGAATGAACACTTCGAACTGATTCAGCGGGCAGGCGGAACGCTGAACGGGTCTACCTGGCTGGATCGCACGAACTACTTCGAGACGGTTCCCTCCAATCAGCTGGCGCTGGCACTCTGGCTCGAGGCCGACCGAATGGGGCAGCTGCTACCCGCCATGACACAGCAGAAGCTCGATACCCAGCGGGATGTGGTCATGAACGAGCGGCGGTGGTCGGTGGACAATCAGCCGTACGGAACCTGGTGGGAACGACTCCCGGCGCTGGCTTATCCGCCGGAGCACCCGTTTCACCACTCGCTCATTGGATCGTTCGAGGACCTCACGGCTGCGCACCTCGACGATGTCGCGAAGTTCTTCGCCACGTACTATACGCCGGACAACGCCGTTCTCTCGATCGCCGGGGACTTCGACCCTGCCGAGGCACGCGCGTACGTGGATCGGTTCTTCGGTCCGATTCCCAAGGGACGAGGAAAGCCACCGCTGCCGGACATGACGGTGCCGCAGAAGCTCGGCGAATGGCGCCGGGAGACGGTGGAGGATGCGGTAATGGTATCGCGACTTTTCATGGCATTTCGCTGTCCTCCGCTCGGTACCGCCGAGCACGATGCAGCGAGTGTGTGTAGTGCGATACTCGGCATGAAGAAGGGAAGCCGGCTCTATCGCAGCCTGGTCCGAGAGCGGCAGGTTGCCTCCGAGGCGGCGGCATTCACATTCGACCTGTCCAAGGGGAGTGACCTGCTCGTAGTGGATATAATGGCTCGCCCGGACATCACCGGAGAGCTCCTCGAGCAGGAAGTTGCCCGCGAGGTCGATGTACTCCGCAATGACGGTGTATCCCAGGCGGAGCTGGACCGGGCAATCGCGCTGATCGAGACGGAGCTGGTGGTATCCATGCAGTCCGCCGGCGAGCGTGCAGACAAGCTGTCGCTGTTCGCGACATACTTCGGCGACCCGACACTCGTGAACGAGCAAGTGGAGCGCTACCGTGCAGTGACGCGGTCGAAGGTCGATGACTTCATCTCGTCATACCTGGGAAGCGACAATCGGGCGAGCCTTCTCTACGTTCCGCGCGATCCGATGGGCTCGGCCGAGAGCTCCACGGTGATGACCGAGGCTGGGGCGTGACGACAGGAGTCAGACCAGAGCCCGGGCCCCCGCGGGCTTATCGTTTTCCGCGATTCGAGAGAGGAGTGCTGGCCAACGGAATCAAGCTCGTGGTCGCGTCTGTTCCAAAGCTTCCTGTCGTATCGATGATGGCGATCGTCGAGGCAGGAGCAACGTGTGATCCGATCGGACGCGAGGGGCTCGCTGAACTGACCGCACGGGCTCTGATCGAGGGAACGCGCACGGTCGATGGTCCGGAGCTCACGGAACGACTGGAGGGAATCGGCGGCTCGGTTGATCCATCGACAGACTGGGACTACATGGCGGCCAGCACGACTGTGATGGCTTCCAGAGCGCCAGCCGCGCTCGCGCTGCTGGGCGAGATTCTAATGGCGCCGTCCTTTCCGGAACGCGAGATCGATCGGCTGAGGAGCGAGCGTTACGGGGAGCTTCTCCAGCAACGCGCCGAGCCCCGCGGGCTGGCCGACGAGATGTTCTCGCGGTTTCTGTACGGGCCTCTCTCGCGCTATGCCGAGCCGGAGGGAGGCAACGAGCGCTCGATCATGTCGATCACGCGGGACGATGTCGTGGCATTTCACCGATCGCGATATCAACCCGGTGCCACGACACTGATCGTTGCGGGCGATATCACGCCCGAAGCAGCTGGCCGAATGGTCGAAGGCGTCTTCTCTTCCTGGAAAGGCTCGGTGGTTCCGGTGCCAGCAGTTCGGGACCAGCCTGCATCGAAACGCCGACGGCTGCATGTTGTCGCCAAGAACGACGCACCACAGTCGGAGCTGCGAGTGGGGCACGTGGGGGTGGCTCGGAGCCATCCCGACTATTTCCGGATCGTGATCATGAACGCGATCCTCGGCGGGCTCTTCTCATCGCGCATCAACCTCAACCTGCGCGAGGCACACGCGTACACCTACGGCGCCTTTTCTCACTACGACTGGCGGCGAGGAGCGGGTCCATTCGTCGTCTCCACAGCGGTGAAGAGCGATGTCACCGATGGAGCCGTCCGGGAAGTGCTCAGCGAGATAGAGCGGATGCGAGAGGCAGAACCGACGAATGAGGAGCTCTCGCTCGCGACGAGCTACCTGGATGGAGTCTTCCCGATCCGGTACGAGACGACTTCGGCGATCGCGGGAGCGCTGGCAAGCCTCGTGGTCCATGACCTTCCCGATGACTACTTCGACCGGTACAGGGAGCACATCCGATCGGTGACAGCCACCGATGTACTCACTGCGGCGCGCCTGCATCTTCACCCCGAGCAGCTTCAGGTGGCTGTCGTCGGCGATCCGGAGATAGTGCTGGAACCACTGGAGCGCCTCGAGCTCGGGCACGCTGCCCTTTACGACAGCGAGGGCAAGCCGCTGCTGGCGAGAAGCGCGGCCACCAGGCAGGGGGATGGCGCGTGAGCGGCGCGCGAGTCGCGAGCAGGCGTCTTCACACGGGGCGAATCATCAACCTGGACCTGGACCAGGTCCGGTTTCCCGACGGGTCGATGGGCGAGCTCGAGATGATAAGGCACCCGGGTGCCGCCGCCGTGTTGCCATTCCTCAGCGATCCACAAGGAGAGGATCCCCAGATCCTGCTAATCAGGCAGTATCGCTATGCCGCGGAGGATTATCTCTACGAGGTTCCGGCGGGCCGCCTGGATGAGGGTGAGGACCCTGCAGACTGTGCTCGCCGAGAGCTCAAGGAGGAAACCGGGTGCACCGCCGAGCGTGTCGAACAACTGATCACGTTCCACACCACGCCCGGTTTCACAGACGAGAAAATCCACCTCTTCATCGCCACCGGGCTGACCCAGGGGAAGAGTGGCCACGAGTCGGATGAGTTCATCGAAGTGCTGACACTTCCGCTTTCTCGCGCGTTGACCATGGTGCAGTCGGGAGAGATCTCCGACGGGAAGACGGCATTGGCTCTCCTGTACGTCGCCGGTTTCCGAATCGGTCTCTGAGGCAGAGATCGGCATGAAGCCCCACCAGGGGGCGTTTAGCCCTGGTTGAGATCGTTTCCGGGCTTTCGGCGTAGTGTGCAGACCGGCTGTGGCGCAACGTCTACTGTCAGGGTGTCCTCGAGGGTGTCCGGATGTTCGGACACTTCCGGGGCGCGAAGTGCACCGAAGGCGACCACATTCCGGCTAAATCAATGTTTTGCAGCAGTTTACGATTTCTCGGAATCAAGCAAAGGGACGGCACGGGGCCTGCCCTTGTGGGGGGTGTCAAATCGAACCGGAGGCAACATCAACGTTCCTGTTCCGTCCGCGCTGTATTACCGGTGTTCTGGGGGGATGAAATGGCTGACGTCGCGCTGAAGCAAAAGATGCCACTGCCGGGGACGGCAGTTCGCGCGCAGCTACGAACGCTTGACGATGCGGCGGTCGTGACTGCGTTCCTCGGGGGCGAAGAGCGTGCCTTCCAGGAGCTGGTGGAGCGTTATCAGACGCGCCTCCTCAACTTCGTCTATCGCACGATCGGCGATCGGGAGAAGGGTGAGGATCTGGTGCAGGAGGTCTTCATTCGGGTATACCGGCACATTCACCGGTTCGACCGCTCGAAGAAGTTCTCGACCTGGATCTACACGATCGCGTCGAACCTCGCGAAGAACGAGCTTCGGAACCGGTCGCGGAATCCGCTCGTCCTGTTTCAGACAATCAAGAAGAACTGGCAGGATGAAGATCGTCCGCTGCAGTTCGAGGACCCGGCGTCGCGTCCCGATGACCTCTATCGCAAGCGTCATCTCCGTGAGCTCGTCGAGGAGTCCGTCGCACAGCTTCCCGAGCACCACCGGGAGGTATTCGTGCTCCGCGAGCTGGAGGGGAAGTCGTACGAGGAAATCGCCGAGATCACGTCGTGCAACCTGGGAACCGTGAAGTCGAGGCTCAATCGAGCCCGCAACTCCTTCGCGTCGATCATCGAGCCATTCCTCGACTGAGGCAATCAAGGCCCCGATCGGCAGCAGGTCCGGTTCGGGAGCGATTCGGGATTGTTGGCGGCGGGGGGACGAAGCAGTGTCTTCCCGCCGCCGGCGCATTCATGGCGATCCGATGGGCGAATGTGGGGTATCAGGAAGACTGGACAGAAGGGCCGCCACGCATCATTCGGGTCGGCCTGCCGAGCCGGATACCCGGGGAACCCGAAGGGGTGTGCTGGGTACCCTAGCCGATCCAGTTGCCCCCACAGATGTAACCTCATGGACTGTCGCACCTTCAGAAAGAACCACGCTGCGTTCGTCGACGACACGTTGTCCGGAATCGACATTGTCGCCGGTGAGCGCCACCTGCTCGAGTGCGAGGACTGCGCGCGGTACGATACAACCATACGCCGCGCGCTCCTCGTGTTTCGCAACCTCCCGACGATCCAGCCTTCAGCCGACTTCTCGAAGCGGTTGAGCGCACGCCTCGCGGAGGTGCGTTCGACGCCCCTGAACGACTGGCGGCAACGCGGTCCCGGACTCGGCGCCTTCGCAGCTGCAGCACTCGGCGTGGTCGCGCTCGGGTACGTGACCGTGGTCGCCTTCGAGCTCACATACCCGACGCCCCAGCTTGCGCTTGCGCCGGCAGTAACGACGCTGCCGGAGCCCGTGCCCTCGCCGATGACGGGCTCCGCGATCGCGGCGTCGATGTCCATGGGCATCCCGGTATGGCCTGCCATGCTGATGGCAGAGCAGGCATCCGCCCACTTCACGAACGCCGAGTATCAGCTGACCAGCTGGACTCGCTAGGCAGCGCGGGTCGCTCCGGGACGGGAGCGCTATATTCCCCGCATGTCAGCCGCGGCGCAGCGCGCTCTCCACAAGGCCATCACCTCGGGCAGCTTCGACCCGGCATACCTCCTCTACGGCGAGAACGAGTTCCTGAAGGATGCGGCTGCGCGGCAGATCATTGATCGCGCCGTGGATCCAGGGGTCCGGGACTTCAACGTCGAGATACGCCGAAGCGCCGATGTCGATGCCGAGATGATGGAGTCGCTGCTCGGTACTCCTCCCCTGATGGCCGATCGGAGAGTCGTCCTGCTCCGGGATGTCGGCGCCCTGAAGAAACCAGCCCGCGCTGCACTGGACCGATACCTGGCGAAGCCGGCAGCCGATGCAATCATCGTCCTCGTCGCAGCTCCCGGAACGCCAGACAAGGGCCTCGAGGCGAAGACCACGGCGGTGGAGTTTCCGGTTCTCACCGAGGATCGCATCCCCAGGTGGATTGCACACCACGTGACGACCGAGCTCGGAGGCACTGTCACTCCCGGGGCGGCAGCGCTTCTGCTCGAGGCAATCGGCACCGACCTCCCGCAACTCGCCTCGGAGCTCGAGAAGCTCATGAGCTATGCCGAGAATGGCGGGATCGATGAAGCCGCGGTGAGCGCGGTGGTCGGGATTCGTCATGGCGAGACGCTGGGGGACGTGCTGGATGCGGTCGCGGCAAGAAATTCGGCGCGCGCCATCGAGCTTCTCCCGCACGTGCTGTCGCTCCCGAAGACCAGCACCGTGTCTGTCGTGATGGCACTGACGACGCAGATGCTGGCCCTCGCCTGGGGACGTGTGTTGCGCGATGAGGGGAGATCCTCGTCAGACGTGGAGCGCGCGTACTTCGGGCTGCTGAAGGAGTCAGCTGCGATGACAGGCCGTCCGTGGGGCGACGCGGTGCGGTCCTGGGCGCGAGTCCTCGATTCGTGGTCGAGAGACGAACTGTCGCATGCCATCGACGCGCTGCTCCTCGCTGATGTGGCCCTGAAGGAGTCGCGCGTCTCGTCCGATGAGCAAACCCTGGTAACCCTGATTCTCTCGATCTGCACTCCACGCCACGATGAGTCCTTCAATGCCAAGTGATTTCATCCCGGGCCGGCAACCGATCCGGTGTTCCATCCGGGACGGTGCGTCGCGTACCGTGACCGAGCCCGCCGGCGGACCCACCCGGTTTCGGAAGCTCCTCCCGCTCCTGTCGGTGCTGCTCTTCCCGGTGGCGCTGTGGGGCCAGCAGGCTCCGGTGCAGGCTGACACGATGTTCCGGCATGCACACCGGCTGGTGAGCCAGGGACAGGGCGAAGCAGGGCGCGCGATGGTCGACTCGCTGCTCCGCGAGACCCCAGCCATGACGCCGGCATATGCGGAGGGATTGTTCTGGCGAGCGGTGACGGCAGCGCGTGCGGAGGATGCGGAGAGAGACTACCTGCGCATCGTGATCGAGTATCCTCTCTCCCCGCGAGCGGAGGATGCGCTGATCCGCCTGGCGGAGCTCGAGATGATGCGTGGTGACCGCGTTCGCGCGCAGAGGCATCTCCAGCGACTGATCATCGAGCATCCCAGAGGGCACTCGCGTGCGCGCGCGAGCTACTGGCTTGCCCGGGTGTACTTCGAGGGGAATGACCTGCCGCGCGCCTGCAACGAGCTCAACGTGGCGCGGATCAGGGCAGCCCCGGCGGATGTCGAGCTGCGCAACCAGGTCGAGTATCACGCACAGCGTTGTGTCGGGGTAGAGGTCGTAGCGCCGGTTGCTCCAGTACCCACCGGCACCGCAGTCGCCCAGACACCACCACCGACAGCGGCTGGTGCGGCCACTCCGCCACCCACCCGTACTGCGGCCGCCACTCCGCCGGCAGGCGTGCAGCCGCCCAGCGTCCCCGCGGGGG
>JBGTMW010000006.1:0-5464 GCA_041743365.1 Gemmatimonadaceae bacterium | reverse complement strand
GCGGGCATGGACGCGGTCGCGCGTCACCGGGGTCGCCATCAACTGCGACGGGGTCGATGACCGCGGAGGGCTGGTGTGCATGCGATCGGGAAGGGGTTCCGAGCGCTCGGTCGCCGCGTTGACGGCGGGAGCGTCGGAGGCCGGGGTCGAGCTGCGGGTGCGCGCGCTCGTCCCCGGGCTGCTGATGGATTCGGTGGCGTTCTCGGATGCCGGGTGGGACTGCGCGACGCTGAGCCGCGGCGACTGGAGCACGCTGCTGCGGGTTCATCGTCCGGGAGACGACCTGAGTCATCTCACCGGTGCTGGGGTAGATGAGGCGTCCACCGTCCTGGCCGCGGCTGCCGGGCATTTCGCGTAGCCGTTGTACAGCGGCCGCCTGACCTAGCGAAGGGGTTCCATGGCACTCCTCGTACTTTCGGTGGTTCTCGTCGCGGGGCTGTTGCTGGTTCCACTCGGGCTCCCCGGGATATGGCTGATGGTCGGCGCGGTGGCGATATACAACCCGTTGACGGGGACCGAGGCCATAGGTACGCAGACGATCATTGGCGTGCTCGTGCTCGCGGTGATCGCGGAGGTGATCGAGTTCACCCTGTCTGCGAGCTTCACGCGTCAGTACGGCGGATCGAAGCGCGCGGCCTGGGGAGCGATCATCGGTGGAATGATAGGTGCAGTCGTCGGCGTGCCTGTACCGATCATTGGCTCGGTGATCGGTGCATTCGTGGGGTCGTTCGTCGGCGCGCTGGTGGCGGAATGGTCGCGCGGGACGCAGTCCGGGATGGCGACGAGGGTCGCGACCGGAGCCCTGCTGGGGCGGGCCGCGGCGACGGCTGCCAAGATCGCCATCGGCTTCGTGATGGCGGTGTGGGTGTTGGTCGCCGCGTGGCGCTGAGGGGATGGAGATCGTGTTAGCTTGGGGCTTCAGCCCCTCCGACGCCGTCGGGACCACCAGACAGCCACCCAAGGGATGAGCGAACAGACCACGCAACCGGACGCACACTCCCGCGCCACCGAGCCGGAGGGCGGCAAGTACGTCTACTGCATCATCAGGCTCGAACGGCCCCGCGACTTCGGGGAGATCGGGATTGGCGGCAGCAAGCGCGTGTACTCCGTGCATCACCGCGATCTCGCCGCGGTGGTGAGCGACACGCCGATCGTCATCTACGATCCCACGCGAGAAAACGTCCTCGCACACGAGTTCGTGAACGAGACCGTGATGCGGGAGTTCACCGTCATCCCCATGTCGTTCGGCACGGTGTTCCGGTCCGAGGATGACGTGTCCGAACTGCTGCGCTCTACCTACCAGGCGCTCAACGACGTACTGGCCAAGATGAAGGACAAGATCGAGTTCGGGCTCAAGATCCTCTGGGATCGCGAGAAGGTCATCGCGAACCTCGAGCAGGAGAACGACGAGATCCGACGGCTGAAGGATGAGATCAGCCGCAACGCCGCATCATCCACCTACTTCGCGCGCATGCAGCTCGGCAGGCTAGTGGAAGCGGCGCTCGAGGAAAAGGGCAACCACTTCGTGTCCGACGTTCACGACGAGCTGAAGCAGGTGGCGGTGGCCAGCCGGAGCAACAAGGTCATCGGGGATCGGATGATCCTCAACACGGCCTTCCTGGTGGAGCGGGCCAGGGAGAAGGCTTTCGACGAGAAGGTGAAAGAGATCAGCCGGCGTTACGAGGATGTGCTGACGTTCAAGTACACGGGACCGTGGCCCCCGTACAACTTCGTAAACATCAAGCTCAAGCTCGAGAAGGCCAACTAACACGCTCGCATGGGACTGCTCTCACACCTCCTTTTCTGGCCGGTCACGGGTCCCGTTGCCGGGATCAAGTGGACGCTCGGGAAGGTGCAGCGCGTCGTCGAGGACGAGCTCGTCGATGACACTCCGATCAAGGAAGAGCTGATGGAGCTCAACATGCGCTCCGAGCTCGGCGAGATCGACGATGCGCAGTACGCCGCGGAGGAAGCCTTGCTGATGCAGAAGCTGCGCGACGTCCGCCACTGGCGGGAGCAGTTCGGCATGTCCACGTCGGGCGGGCCGGTACGCGTCGCGCGGGACGACTCCACGCAGGAGTGACAGCGCTCGACATCCTGCTCGACACGCTTCCGCCGTGGATACTCGTCGGTGGAAAGGGCGGGGTGGGAAAGACCACATGCGCGGCGGCCCTCGCCGCGCGAAGTGCTGAACGCGGCGCCACGACACTGCTGCTCTCGACGGACCCGGCGCAGACCCTCGGCGATGCGATAGGAGTCGCGCTCGGCGCCAGTCCAGTAAAGGTCCCCGGCATCCCATCGCTGTCCGCGATGCAGCTCGATGCGATCGCGGCGCGAAACGCCTTCCTCGCGCGCTGGCGCGACACGCTGGTCACGATCCTCGATCGCGGCACCTATCTCGACGATGCCGACATCATCGGCCTGGTGGACGCCGCGCTCCCCGGAGCCGATGAGGCGATGGCGATGCTCACGCTCGCCGGGCTCGCGGAGAGTGGCGAGTGGGATCGCGTGCTCATCGATACGGCACCGACGGGGCACACGATCAGGCTGCTCGAGCTGCCGCGGGCCTTCGCCGCCCTCGTCGAGCTGCTGGACACGATGCAGGCGAAGCACAGAGTGATGGTCTCGGCACTCACACACCGCTACCGGGCCGACGCGGCCGATGCGTTCATCGACGAGATGCGCGGGCAGGTCGGGCGCCTGCGCGCGCAGCTGACGGACAGCGCGCGGTGCGCGATGGTTCTCGTCACGCGGCCGGAGGAGGTGGTGACGGTCGAGACGGTGCGCTACGCCATGACTCTCGAGAAGCTCGGGATCGCCGTTGGTGCGCTGGTGGTGAACGCGATGCCGGCCGAGCCCGGGGCCGAAGCGCGCCGCGCGATCGCGCAGCTCGATTCACTCCGGGCCGTTCCCCGATTCGAGGTGAACCGCCTCGAGCAGCCGCCGGTGGGACTCGACCAGCTGGCAGGGTGGGGCGGGGCGATGCGTGCCGGCGTGGTCGTTCGCGACGTCACTCCCGGGGAGCAGGGGTCCGCTGAAGTACCCGGCTCGACCGGACACCAGCGGACCACCCCGTTCGCGAAGCAAGCGTCACGAGCGGATCTCCGCATCAGGCGCCTCACGATCGTCGGAGGGAAGGGTGGTGTCGGAAAGACATCGGTAGCCTGTGCTCTCGCGATCGAAGCAGCCGCGTTCGCGCGCGTACTTCTCGTGTCCACCGATCCCGCTCCGTCCATCGCGGATGCACTGGGCCAGCCGATTGTCGACGCCGAAGTACCGGTGGAGGGGGTGCCGGGACTCATCGCGCGGCAGATGGACGCGGCCGCAGCTTTCGAGCGGCTGCGAACGGACTATCGGGATCGCGTGGATTCCGTGTTCGATCGGTTGATCGGCCGCGGGTTCGACGCCGCGCACGACCGCGCCATTGTGCGGGACCTCATGACGCTCGCTCCGCCGGGCATCGACGAGCTGTATGCCCTCGCCTCCCTCGGGGAGACGCTCGCCGAGGCGCGCTTCGACTACGTCGTGGTGGACCCCGCACCGACGGGACACCTGCTGCGGCTGCTCGAGATGCCCGCCCTGGCGCTGGACTGGTCGCACCGGCTGCTGCGGCTGATGCTGAAATACCGGGAGGTCGTGGGGCTGGGAGAGACCGCGGAGGAGCTGCTCGCCTTCGCGAAGCGAACGCGCTCCGTGGGGCAGCTTCTCGCCGACCACGAGAGCGCCGGACTCGTAGTGGTCGCGCTCGACGAGCCGCTCGTGCGGGGCGAGACAGTTCGGCTGCTCTCGGCCATCGCGGCGCATGGTGTGGGGATCATTGCGTTGCTGTGGAATCGCGCGGCGTCGGATCCGCTACCCCTTTCAATGCCGGGGGATGCGCCGCAGCTTGTGAGCGTCGAGGTCATGCCGCCCCCCGTGGGGATCGCGGCGCTGCGGCAGTGGCGCAGCGGCTGGACTCCGCTCAATCGAACCGATGGCTGAAGAGATTCAATACGTCTACGGAGTGGTGGATGCGCACTTCGATGCCGGCACGGCGCCCGCCGGCATCGACGGCACCGGCGTCGGCCTGCAGGTCGAAGGCGATGTGGCGGCACTCCTGTCGATCGTGGAGGGCGACGTGTACTCGGGGCCCCAGATCGAGGAGCGCACGGCCGACCTGGAATGGCTCGGGGCTCGCGCCCGCGCGCACGATGCCGTCGTCAGCTGGGCGGATGATCGTGGGGCGGTCGTGCCGCTCCCGATGTTTTCGCTCTTCCGGGACCGCGCGGGCGTCGCGGCAATGCTTCGCGATCGTCGCGAGGAGCTGGGGCGAGCGCTCTCGCGTGTGCGCGACAGGCAGGAGTACGGCGTGCGGCTCTTTCGCATAGACGAAGCGGTGACCGCCAGCCTCGGGGACCTGAGCCCGCGCATCGCGCAGCTCGGACGCACCGCCGCGGCCGCATCTCCGGGTCAGCGCTACCTGCTCACGCGAAAGCTGGAAGCCGAGCAGGCCAGCGAGGTGAAGCGCATAGGCGCGGAGGTAGCACAGCGAGCCTTCGACGCGCTCGCGACGCATGCAGCCGTCGCGGTGCTCGATGCGCTGCCGCGACGAACGCTCGAGGGAATGGCGGGGACGGCCGTGCTGAACGCCTCCTTCCTCCTCCCGCGCGCCGATACCGAGCCTTTCCGCCGCGAGCTCACTGGTCTCATCGACGAGTATGAGCCACGGGGTTTCCGGTTCGAGTTCACCGGACCGTGGCCGCCCTATCACTTCGTCGGGGAGGGCGCGAATGAGCGCTGACCAGCGGGTGGACGACACGGAGGAGCTCGTGCTGAGCGACCTGCTCAACCGTGTTCTGGATCGGGGTGTGGTGATCGCCGGAACGGTGACGATATCCGTGGCCGATGTCGATCTCGTCCGGGTCGGCCTCAACATCTTCATCGCCGCGATCGAGACCGAGCTTCAGCGGTCGACGGATCGTGACCTGCTGCGCGGCTCTCCTTTCAATGCCAGCCTACCTCTACGGCATTCTCCCAGCGGAAAGTGATCCCCCGGCGACGATGCCGCTGGGCGTCGGCGGCAGCCCGGTACGGGTGCTCGCGGCCGGCGCATTCTCGGCGTGGATCGAGACGGTGGCGGATCGCGTGATCAAGCCGACGCTGGAACGTGTGCGAGCCCACGACGCCGTGGCGGATGCGGCGCTCGCGACGGGAGCGACGCCACTGCCAGCGCGATTCGGGCAGGTGTTCGAGTCCGACGAACATTGCCTCGATGTTCTCCGCGAGAATGCGGCTCGGCTGGCGGGCGACCTGGCTCGCGTTCAGGGGCTGGTGGAGATGCGAGTGATCGTAGAGCTGAGCGGGGAGCCGGAGAGCGTCGCGGTCCCGGAGCGGAGGACGCCCGGCATGGCGTACATGCAGGAGCTTCGGCGAAAGCGGGGCATGGAACAGATCGTGCAAGCCACGGCATCGGCGGTCCGGCGGC
>JBGTMW010000005.1:0-3543 GCA_041743365.1 Gemmatimonadaceae bacterium | reverse complement strand
GTGAAGTTTCTCTGCATCGAGTGCGACGAGCAGATGCGCTTCGAGGAGCGCCAGGAGCCCGGAGACGGGACCTTCGCCGCATCCTTCACGTGCGGCTCCTGCGGGCGCCGGATCGCGCTGCTGGCGAATCCCATGGAGACGCAGCTGGTGGGCGCCCTGGGCGTGAAGATCGGAGGTCGTGAGCTGGACGAGCCGCCGATGTCGCTGGTTCAGCGAGAGCTGCCGGGGACTGCTGGCGCCATCGCCTTTCCGGATCAGGCCGCTGGCGCGCCGAACGGATCTGGCGCGCCGCTCGTGCGCCCGCGCTGGAGCGAAGAAAGCCTCGACCGACTCGGTCGCGTTCCGAGCTTCGTGCGCGGCATGGTCAAGCGGATCTACGCGGACTACGCCGTCGAGCATGGCATCGCGGAGATCACGCCGGCCGTGATGGATCGTGCGCGAGTCGAGCTCGGGCTCGAGGGAATGTGACGGACGAGCACGACGAGCGGACCCTTCACGGGCTTCGCGTTCGCATCGATCGCACGCTGTGCGTGGGATTCGCCGACTGCATCGACGCGGCACCGGGTGCGTTCTCCCTCGATGATGAGGGCATCGCGGTGTTCGTCACTCCTCCCGCTGTGGCGCGCGAGCAGCTTCTCGCCGCCTGCGACGCGTGTCCGGTGGACGCGATCACGGTCTGGGATGAAGGCGGTCGGCAACTGGTGCCGTGAGGAGTCCCCCTTGACACGGCATGGCTGCGCGAAAATCTTGTTCCCGGCGGCGGCCCGCACGAATCCGCCTTCGGCAGTGTTGCAGAACAGTTCGGCAGAACAGCGGTTGTTGATGGGTGCTGGCGCGCGCCGAGTTCCCCGGCAGCACGCCTCCGACTCTGCAGGTTGTAGAGCAGCCCTCACAGCAGGTTCGAGTGTTCACGCGACCACGACCCCGGCCGAGGGCGGAGCCTCATGTACAGGGAAATCTTTGCTCCCGTCGACAACTCCCTCCATGCCGACTGGGCTGTCGACCGCGCGATAGAGCTGTGTCGCAGCAGGGGCGGGCGCATCACCGGCAATCACGTCTACGCCGCACGCCTCCACGACGTGCGGTTCCGACAGCTCGAGACCGGCCTTCCCGCCCAGTTCCAGACGGCGGATGAGATCAAGCGGCAGCGGAAGATCCACGACAAGCTCATCGAGAAGGGTCTTCAGCTCATCGCCGACAGCTTTCTCGACCAGGTCGGCAGGCGGTGCGACGCCGAGGGAGTCCCGCTCACCCGGCAGCTCCTCGAGGGGATCAACTACGAGGAGATCGTCAAGGAGGTCAACCGCGGCGAAGGTCGCCTCCCCGGCCTGATCGGATTCGATCCCAACCGCGCGGCCGGCTACGATGGCGGGGATCGCGGCCGCGGGGATGTGCGCCTGGACGACGACGGACGCATCGTCGCCGAGGATGAGGATGCCGCGGCGAAGCTCGTCGGCTCGTCGGGACGCGCGTACGATCTCGTCGTCATCGGCGCCCACGGACTGGGCCGCCAACCGTACAGCCAGCTCGGCGGCGTGGTTGCGCGAAGCCTTCGCGGCATCGAGAAGGACATGATGATAGTCCGTGATGAGGCGCCCCTGGCCGGCGGACGCTTTCTGGTATGCATCGACGGCTCCTCATACGCGTATCGCGCGATGCGCGCCGCGCTCGAGCTCGCGAAGGCCTACGGAGGCTCCGTCTACGCATGCAGCGCATTCGACGTGGAGTACCACCACGTCGTATTCAACAACATCAAGGATGTGCTCTCGGTCCAGGCCTCGAAGGTGTTCAAGTTCGAGGAGCAGGAGGAGCTGCACAACAACATCATCGACAAGGGCCTTCTCAAGCTCTGTCAGGCGAACCTGAAGCGCGCCGAGATCATGGCGCGGGAGTTTCCGGACGTTCCGCTGAAGACGCAGATCCTGGTCGGGAAGCCCTTCCAGGTGATCCTCCAGTGGGCCGAGGAGATCAAGCCGACGCTGCTCGTTGCGGCACGACACGGAGCGCACCGCATCGAGGGCACCGAGCTCGGCTCGCAGGCCGAGAATCTCGTGCGGATGGCGTCGTGCAACATGTTGCTGATCGGAACCGTCGGCGTGCGGCCGGAGGACATTCCGTGGATCGAGGAGGATGGCCTCGCCTCCCTGCCCTGGGCGCCCGACGCCGAGGTGCGAATCCTCCGCGTTCCGCCCTTCGCACAGGGGATCGCGCGCCGCGCCGTCGAGGAGTTCACCCAGGAAGGCGGCGGCGATCTGGTAACCAACAAGTGGCTCGATGAGGCGATCAGAAAGCTCCTCCCGACGCACATGCAGCTCATCATGGGAATCGGCACCGCCGAGGAGATGGCGCTCGCGGAAGTGAAGGCCGATGAGCAGATGAGAAAGACGAAGGTCGAGGGTTCCGACGATGATCCGGAGCCCGCGGACGCCACGGTGGAGGTGACGTGCCCGATCACAGGCCGCGTCGGACGCCGTCCGCGCACGGCCGCCGATCCCATCGTCTGGACGCAGGAGTCGTGGGCGCGCCTCCAGCTCGTGCCACTCATCGCCCGGCCACTCGCGCGCAACACGGTGGAGCGCTTCGCGCGCGGTCACGACATCTGGCGCATCACGACGCTCGTGATGGATGAGAACAAGCAGGCGATGATCGAAGCCGACGAGTTCGACATGAACACGATGATGGTCATGTTCAACGAGCTCAGGGCGAAGCAGATCCGCGCCGAGGCCGAAGGCGGAGACGCGCTGTCGCCGGAGATGCGTCGATTCATCGAGGAGGCGAAGGCTTCGGGGATGACGCGCTGCCCCATTCGTGACATTGAGGAGCAGTCAGCGAAATGCCCCGTCGACTTCAAGACGGTCACCCCGGCGCAGGCCAAGGCAGCGGTCGAGCAGATGCGCGACGCGCAGCCAGGAGGGACATAATCGTGCCTGGGTAGCTACGCGGGACCTCGGCGAAGGGCTCGCGGCCGGCGCGGCCGCCGACGATCACATTCCCCACGTGATCGCCTGGAACCTGACGCGCCGCTGCAATCTGGAGTGCGCCCACTGCTACATCGCCGCAGGCCCCACCGAATCCGCTGCCGACGAGCTCGGGACTGCCGAGTGTCTACGTGTCGTCGACGACATCATCGCGGTGAATCGAGCGCCGATGCTCATCCTCTCCGGGGGGGAGCCGCTGCTGCGCGACGACCTGGCAATCATCGCGCGTCACGCTACCGAGCGGGGCGCAACGGTGGTGATCGGCACGAACGGCACGCTGCTCACCGAGCCGCGCGTCCGCGCGCTTCGGGCAGCCGGCGTCACCGGGTTCGCGGTGAGCGTCGATTCTCTCGACCCCAGGCGCCACGACAACTTCCGCCACGGACGCGGGGCGCTCGCCGCCACCACCGAAGCGCTCGCGCGGCTTCGCGAGCACCGTCTGGACTTCATCGTCCAGACCACGGCGACGAAGGGCAACCGCCACGAGATCGGCGCGCTCGTGGACTGGGCCGCCGACCAGGGTGCGGTGTCGTTCAACCTGTACTTCCTGGTGCCCACCGGGCGG
>JBGTMW010000004.1:0-4232 GCA_041743365.1 Gemmatimonadaceae bacterium | reverse complement strand
ACCCATGGAGCGCGTGAGCGAGGTCAGCTCACTCTTCCAGTCGGACATTGAGTGCGTGCTGACTCGGGCGGTCGGGTCGCCCGGAGGTCAGGGCGTCGGTTGGTTCTCCGGCGGGGTCTGGGCCCGGTCACGCCCCGTGCTTCGTGCGCGACTCTCAACGTGCTGGAGAAGAGCGACGAGCCTGTGCCGCTCGAGCGGAAGTCGGAGATCGGCGAGCACTGCACGCTGAAGGGAGACAGGCAGCGGTGTCGCGCGGGATCCGTCCGCGGTGTAGACGACCATCGTTCCGCCACGAGCGAGAGGCAGCCGGAGTGCATCGCCTGCCGGGAGGATCAATGTCCGGTCTACCACGGCGACGAGGGGCGGGTTGACCGACGTGACCTCCATCGCCTCCGCGAGCGACGAGGCCAGTTGGGTGGTGTGTCCCACGGCGGCGAGGGTCTGAGAGAGACCTTCGAGCAGGGAAACGTCGGTGCCAGCAAGGAGGATCGTCGCCATGTGCCTTTCGTTCGGCGTATGTCCCCGCTCGCCTCGAGCGGGAGACGGATACTATTGTTTGGGGCCGCGCCCCGCTAGTCGCTCCACGGAATCCGCCGCGATTTTCGTCCGCTGGCCCGGCCCACTCCGTCCGCGTCCGTATCGATTCGTCACCCTCCCCTCAGGGCGCCGAGCACCACGGCCTCGAGAAGCCGGAGCAGGAAATAGGCGACTATCGGGGTGATGTCGATCATGCCGATCGTCGGGATGACCTGGCGCAGAGGGCGGAGGATCGGCTCGGTGAGCACGAACGACCAGCGGATCCAGGGCGAATACGGCGAGACGCGGATCCAGGAAGAGATGACGCGAACGATGAGGGCGATCTGGAGAAGTCCGAACGTCCATCGCACGAGGAGATAGAACAGTCCGCCGAATCCCGCACTGGACGACATCGAGATGACGGTGATCTGGCTCCGGATGAACCCGAGTACCGTGATCAGCACTATCGTCGCGATGACCGCGAAGACCAGCGTCCACCACGGTGCGCTCGTCGGCAGGCCGCCTGCGTTGACGATCCTGCGCTCCACCGGGACCATCAGCGGATCGACTGATGAGCGCATGAAGCGCGCGATGGGGGTGAAGGCATTGATGCGGCGGGTGCGCACCAGCCAGTCCAGCAGGCACACGATCGCGAGCACGAGGACCGCGACGAACAGCGTGACGCGGAGGACGCGCAGGAACGCATCGAACCCGGCAATGAATGTCGGCACTATCTATGGATTCGGGGACGCCGGCATGCCCAGATGCTGTGCCGTGAACGCGAGCCGATCAGCTGCCTCCTCGATGCGCTTGCTGGTCGGCTTTCCAGCGCCGTGACCGGCTCGGGTATCGATGCGGATGAGCGCAGGAGCCGGCCCGCCCTGAGCGGCCTGCAACGCCGCCGCGAACTTGAACGAGTGTCCAGGCACCACCCTGTCGTCATGGTCCCCGGTCGTGATGAGCGTCGCCGGGTATGCAGTACCCTTTCGGAGGTTGTGCAGCGGAGAATACGCGCGAAGGTAGGGGAACTGCGAAGGCTCGTCGGCCGACCCATAGTCGGACGTCCACGCCCATCCGATGGTGAACTTGTGGAAGCGGAGCATGTCCATCACTCCGACCGCCGGCAGCGCGACGGCGAAGAGATCGGGGCGCTGGGTCATCGCCGCACCGACGAGCAGCCCTCCGTTAGAGCCACCCTGGATCGCGAGCTTCGATGCCACGGTGTATCCCTGGGCGATCAGGTACTCCGCGGAGGCGATGAAATCGTCGAAGACATTCTGCTTCCGCTCGAGCGTGCCGGCTTCGTGCCACGCCTGCCCGAGCTCTCCGCCGCCTCGGAGGTTTGCGACCGCATACACGCCGCCCATCTCGAGCCACACCATCTTCTCGGGTGAGAACTCGGGCGTGAGCGAGACGTTGAAGCCGCCGTACCCATACAGCAGCGTCGGGTTCGTCCCATCGAGCTTCATTCCGCGTCGCGCAGTGATGAACATCGGGACCATCGTCCCGTCCTTGCTCGGTACCATCACCTGCGTCGTCTCGTAGGGGCCGACATCGACCGGCAGCGTGGGCTGTGCGAATACGGTCGAGCTGTTCTCCCTGAGATCGTATCGGTAGATCGTCGGCGGGACGAGGAAGGACGAGAACGCGTAGAAGAACTCCCGGTCCAGCTCGTGGCCGGTCACCTCGCTCACCGTTCCGATCCCGGGCAGCTCCACGATCCCGGCCGGAGTGCCACGGAGCGAATACAGTCGCACGCTCGACACCGCGTTCTCGAGGTACGTGACGGCGATGCGGTCGAACACGGCCTCGGCATCGACCAGCGTGGCGTTCGGAGCCTGCGGAACGATTGCACGCCAGTTCTCGCGCCGGGGGGCCATGATGTTGACGCCGATGAGCCGTCCGCGCGGGGCCTCGTTGTCGCTGCGAAGGATGAACGTGGGGCCCTCGTTCTGGACGAAGCGGTAGGCTGCATCCGGCTCGTCGATGAGCTTTACCACCGGGGCCGTTATGCGTGGCCGGGTCGGCGAATCGAGATCGATGAAATAGAGGCGGTTCTTCGGATCGGTGCCCTCCCAGACGTGGATGACGGCGTAGTAGCCATCATCGCTCACCTCGGCATCGAAGCCCCAGTCGGGCTCGTCGGGGCGCGAGTAGATGAGCTCATCGTCCGACTGCGGCGTTCCGAGACGGTGGTAGTAGAGCTTCTGGTTCCGGTTTACCGCGAGCATTGCCGTCTCGGCGGTCGGCGCATCGTACCGCGAGTAGAAGAACCCCTTGTTGTCGCGCGTCCACGCGATGGAGGAGAACTTCACCCATTTGAGGGTGTCCGGAAGGTCGCGCGCGGTGCGGACGTCACGGACGCGGAACTCCTGCCAGTCCGAACCGCCCGACGAGACGCCGTATCCCAGGTACTCCGCGTTGGGTGATGGCTCGAAGGTCGTGAGCGCGATCGTGCCGTCGGAGCCCGTGGTGTTCATGTCGAGCAGGACGCGCGGCGCGCCGTCGATCCTTTCGCGGACGTAGAGCACCGGCTGATCCTGGAGCCCGGAGTTCTCCAGAGTGAAGTAGTGGTTCCGCACCTTCACCGGCGGCGAATACTTCGGGTAATTCCAGACCCTGTTCAGGCGCTCGCGGATGGGGGCGCGCTGGGGGAGAGTCTCGAGGTAGCCGAAGGTGAGCGCGTTCTGGGCCTCGATCCACGTGCGAGTTTCGGGAGCGTCGGTGTCTTCGAGCCATCGGTAGGGATCCGCGACCCGGGTTCCGTGGTAATTGTCGACCTGGTCGGAGGCGCGGGTGGGCGGGTAGCGGAGCGGAGTGGTGGCAGGCGGTTGGGCCGGGGACGCTCCGGCCGCGAGCGAAGTGATCACGATGGCAATGGACAAACGAGTGAGAGCGGTCATGGCAATGGGGGGCCGGAATGCAGGACTGGACGGGACTGGCGGTGGCGTCTCGATGCCGGCGGCATGGACAGCCTCGTGCAATCTATGGTAGTCGATCAGGGAGCCGCGAGTTCCCGCTGCGGGGCTCGATGCCGAGGCGAGAAAGCCCCCGAGCGCGTGAGCGCCCGGGGGCTGGAACCTCGAAACGATCCGTCAGGCTTCGGTAGAGCTGCCCTGCCGGCGCCGACGCAGGTATCCGACTCCTCCCCAGATTCCCATTCCCGTCGCGAACAGCGTGGCGGTGATCGGCTCGGGGACGACCGTCGTGGGGGCGCAGTTCTCGTTCGTGGAGAGACAGGTAGTGGAGCCGCCGTTGAACCCGTTCTGTCCCTTGATGAACAGATCGCCGGTCAGGCCCGGATCGAACGCCTCGGTCACGCGGAAGCTGAGCGTGACGAATTCCGGCCCGCCGCTGAAGCAGTCAGTCACGAAATACAGGTTGTGGCCGGGCGTCGTTTCATCGCCGACGCCGCACTGGCTCGCGATGGAGTGCCTCGAGTTGAATGAACCGGCGAGGAGATCGACCTTGACGCCGCCACCGATGGCCTTGTTGTCGACGACCTGCCAGTAGTCCGAGTAGTCGCAACCGCTCGATGACTCGACGCACGGTCCCGTTATCGACAGGGTTCCGGCGACCACGTTGATGGAGGTCGGGATGACGTTGTCGAGACCGATGCTCGTGAAGACCGTCCCCGAGTACGAGCCGTTCGCCCCCGAGAGGTTGTACACCTTCATGGTCAGGATATGCTCACCAAGGGCGTTCGTCTCGACCGT
>JBGTMW010000003.1:0-6046 GCA_041743365.1 Gemmatimonadaceae bacterium | reverse complement strand
AGCTGCGCGACGGCGATGGCGGTTCCCGAAGCGGCCGTCCAGAGCAGGGCGCGCGGCCAGGTGAAGCCGGAAAGACCGGGGTCCATCGGCGGCTCTTCATCGTTGACAGCGCGCCAGGCGGCGTCGAGCGAGCGCTCCACGACCGCACTGGCGAGAATCGCGGATCCCGCGCCCACGAGCGCCCACATCGATTGCCGCGACAGCTGCTTCCTGGTCATGTCACTCCTCGTCGGATGTCCCACGAAGAGAGGGCAATCGCGGTGCCGGCGCGTCGTATCACTCCGCCATCGCCGGCTCCCAACCCTCCCGCGCCCGCAACGCGGTCACATGGGCGACGTGGTGCTTTCCATGCCATGCATAGAGTCCCATCGCGGTATCGAGTCGCATCGCCCGATTCTTCTCGGGATGGTGAAAGCCCCGCCCGAGCTGCTCGGGAGTCAGCGAACGGATCAGGGCGATCCACTTGATGTGAAGTGCATCCAGCAGGTCGAGAGACACCGAAAGCGGAACGATTTGCGTGTCCTTCAGCTCGGCCCACGCCGCTTCATCGTAGGGCTTGATCGTGGGCGTGCTCTCCGTGAGCGCGAGCTTGAAGCGGATGTACGCATTCATGTGGCTGTCGGCGACATGATGCACCACCTGACGAACGGTCCAGCCTTCAGGCCGATACGGCGTCTCGACCTGCTTCGCGTCGAGGTCCTCCACCGCCGCGCGAAGAGCAGCCGGCGTGCGAGCGATGTCCTCCGTCCACTCCGCCAGCTGTTCCGCCGTCACGGAGGCGGTCAGGGAAAGCTTGCCGATTGGGTAGCGTAGATCGGCCACCATGGTATCCATTGAACGCTCCGGAGGTGCAGGGTCTGACGCAGATCGAGCGGGCAATAGTACGAAACGGCGACGCCCGATGTCACTACCGGTCGATCCCGAAGCGTCGGCGCGACTGCGCCAACTCTCCGGCTGAGTCGCCGTCCAATCGTCGGAACGGCCACAGAGCGGGATCCGTTCCCCCGCAAAGACCGAGGTCGCGGCCCTTGCCTCGCCGTGCAGCGCGGTTCGGCCGCGCTTTTCCCAGGGTCCGGCTGGCAGGCCGTCGCGCGAGACCTCGCCGACGTGCCGCCAACGAGGTTCTTCGAAGCCTGATATCCACCGCCCTGTTTCGGGCGGTATTCGGGTATCTACCTCGTCGCAAACAGCTCCAGCGCACTGGCGTTCGCCAGGAGCGATTCGCCGAGGTAGCAGTGCGGGCCGCAGCCTGTGAGGCCGGCGTTCGCGAGGATCCGTCGGTAGTAGCCCGGCGTGCGCCGATGCCAGTCCCGCATGTCGCCGTCCAGCAGGTCCGCGGTGGTGTGCGCCTCGAGGAAGGCCACGCCGGAGAGGTGCTTCGAGATCTGCTCCACTCCGCGCTTCAGCGCCGCCGGCGGCACGTACTGCATGACGTCGGAGCAGATGATCACGTCGAACGTTCGCCCCTTCGCATGCTCGGCGACATCATCGAAGGAGCCGAGGCGCAGGTTGCGGCGCGCACCGTAGCGCGCGACGGCGTACTCGCTCGGATCGATGCCGAGATAACTGATGCCCGGACGCACGCGCCTGAGCACCGCGCGCCATTCGCCTTCACCGCAGCCGACATCGAGCACGCTGCGCACCGCGGATCCACTGAAGTACTCGGCGACCGCGAGAACCAGGTGTGCCTTTCGGGCGATGACGGCCGGAGTGACTACACGTGAGCGCGGCCTGCGGTACCAGCGGTCGAAGTACTCGCGGTCATAGCGCTTCGTCACGAAGCGGCGATCACGGAGAGTCGGCCTCGGGGGGAACGAGCCTGAACCGCATGAGGTACTCCTCATCGCTCTCGCCGCGCACGACGGCCCACACCCTATCGCCGCGCATCTTCCTGAGGGTCGTGCGATCCGGGACTGCGACCGGGCCGAGATAGCTGCCATCCGCCTCGAAGACGTCCCAGACGATCGGCTCACCCCAGGTAGTGCGCATCGGCTCCCCCTTCCTGTCGGCGTTGCACGGCGACCGATCTGGTGCCGACACTCCGAATGAGCCTGCGCCACCCACGTCGGCTGGTGAATCGAGCCGCATGGCGCGGGTGTGAAGCTGCACCCAGATGCGGCCGTCGTCACCCGTCATGATCCGCCGGAAGAAAGGCTTCGCCGCCGGAACGGTCTGCCGGTCGCC
Organism: Gemmatimonadaceae bacterium; assembly: GCA_041743365.1. Taxonomy (GTDB): domain Bacteria; phylum Gemmatimonadota; class Gemmatimonadetes; order Gemmatimonadales; family Gemmatimonadaceae; genus JANPKQ01. The sequence goes on along the minus strand of JBGTMW010000003.1, from coordinate 3,862 downwards.
GTATACGATCACGGGATCCTGCCCGCGCATGACGGAGACGGACTGGATCGGAGGCCCTGACTCCGCGATATCCTTCTCGAGCTCGTCGCGCTCGCCCGGCTCGAACTCTACAGGTTGCGCAACACGCTGGATGCGAACGACTTGTCCGGATTGGCGGCGCAGGTCGAGTGAGTATGCATCGCTGACGCCCGAGACGAAGCCGCCGGATGGGTGGAACGTCCACTGGCCGCGGGGGGCGAGACATACGCTCCGGCTCGCGGTGTTCTGGGGCCACCTGGGGACGTCGAGCGTGTCGACGACCTCGCCGCCCGGAGCGATGCGCAATAGGACGGTACGATCCTGCCGGTCGGGCCCCGGCGAGGACCGGCTCGTGAGCACGTAGAGGTGGTCCGAGGAGTCGGCCGCGAATGCGTTGCCCGTCATCATGCGGACGTTGAGCTGGACCGGCCATGTCTCCAGCGGCTCGCCCTCCGGCGAGTACGTCGTTATTCGCGAGTTGCGACCGTCGTATACGGCCAGCCGGCCATCACTCAGGAAATGTGCGCCGAGCGGCATCCCGAGCTCTCCCGGTCCCTGACCTCGGCGTCCGATCGTGCGGACAAACTTGCCAGCCGAATCGAACTTCCGAATCACCACGGCCTGGCCATCGAAGACATGCATGCTGCCATCGTCCCCGACCGCGACCTGCGCGATCGACCCGAAGGTCACCTCTTCGGGGCCGTCGAGCGCGCCGATCCTCACCTCCTCGACGAGTCGCGCGGTATCCCCCCATGCGCTGCCCGACACCGTGCGAACAGTGGTCGTGTCGCCGACCGTCGTCCGCTCGACGACCAGCGAGTCCTCGCCGCGTTCGCTTCCACCACAGGCCGCGAGGGCGATGAGAGAGAATGAAGCACGATACCATATCAGCCGCATGTGGAATCCTCCACTCCTGGACGTCTCGCGTTCGCAGCCTTCAGCAAGCCACTGAAGCTATCAGCCTTCGGCCGCGGGCCGCGGGCCGCGAGCGGCTCATGGCTGGCGGCTATGCGCTGGCCGCGATCGGCTGGCGGCTCCAGGCTGATGTTGCCGAGCAGCTTTCACGCACTCTCAGCATCAAGCTGTTGCTGCGATCTGTTTTTCGCACGCTCTCCGCTAAGGGCCGATGTTTCCGAGACCAGGCTCACGATGTTTTTGTGACGGCTCCCCGCCGACGAGTCACCTGGCGTGCCTTGCAAGCTCGTGTCGCAGCGCCTGCTCGAGATGCGGGTATCCGAACCGGAACCCGTACTCATCGAGCGCCTTCGGCCGCACGCGCTGGCTGGCGAGCACCGTCGCATTCGCCATCTCCGAGCCGAGCATCAGCCGCACGGCGATCGCTGGAACAGTCGCGAGCGCGGGGCGGCTGATGACGTGACCGAGAATCTTCGAGAAGTGTGCGTTCGTCTCAGGATTCGGGGCGACGATGTTCACCGGCCCGCGAATGTCGTCGTCGCGCAGCAGGAAGTGAAGCGCGGCGACCGTGTCGTCGCGGGCGATCCAGCTGAGCCACTGATCGCCGTTGCCGATCTTGCCTCCGGCGCCGAGTCGGAACACGCTCAGCAGCTTCTCGAGGGCGCCGCCCTCGGGACTGAGAACGACCCCGAGTCGGGGGTGGATGACGCGCACTCCCGCGGCCGCCGCCGGAGCGGCAGCAGCTTCCCAATCCTGCGCGACCCGTGCGAGAAAGTCGTCCGTCCCCGGAGAGCTCGATTCATCCAGCCACTCGTCGCCGCGACTGCCGTAGATCCCGATGGCAGACCCGGAGAGGAGCACCCGAGGTTTTCTCTGGAGCGTGGCGATGGTCTCCGCGAGGAGGCGAGTACCGCCGATTCTGCTGTCGCGAATCCTCGCCTTCCGGGCCGCGGTCCAGCGTTCGGCGATTGGCTCGCCCGCGAGATGAATGATCCCGTCGAAGCCTTCGAGGTCGTCCGCATCGAGCTTCCCACTCGCGGGATCCCACGCGATCTCCTTCTCCCTTCCGGGCGCCGAGCGAACGAGCCTGTGAACGTCGTGGCCGCGGCCAATGAGAAATGGAACGAGCGCGGACCCGACGAGTCCACTCGCACCGGTGATGGCGATCCTGAGAGGTTGGGCATCCTTTGCTGTCATGGGTCGCGATCTGCGTACAGGGTTCATGGCAGCGGCCGAGTGCACGGAACGGGCCGCCGCCGGCGTCGCATCACTCCGCGGCGCGATCAGCGCGGTATACCGTTACGGCGTTGGCTCCCCGGCAGACGGGCGAGCAGCGGGCGACTCCTCCGCAGCGCGCAGATACGCGCCCAACAGTCGCGAACGAAGCTCGGTATCACCGGCAAACGTCAGCCGGTCGTACACCGCCCGCGCGGCGGCGACATCGCCGGTCAGCAGCTTCGCGACCACGGCGCCATCGCGCAGCATGTCCGGGGGGACCCAGCCGGTACCGATCGTGGGATCAGCCAGAAGACGGTCGGCGGCGTGGGAGGCCTCGCGGAAGTTCCACGCAGCAAGAGCGTGCATGAACTGTGTAGTCGCCAGGGCGACTTCGGGTGCACCCGTGCGCACGAGGTAGCGCTCGACGGAAAGATAGAAGTTCGCGTCAGCGAATCCGGCGGCGGGACCATGCAGCTCCCGCTCGACCGCGACCACGGTGCGAAACCAGAGCTCCCAATCCGCCGGAGGTGCACTGCCGGCCAATACTGCCTCGAGCGTCCGCTTCCTGTAGAGGGCGCCCGTGTATTCCGCATCGGACGTGACCGTGTCGGCCTGCGGCGTGTCCGACGCACGCAGCCGTGCCGAAAGCGTCGTTGCGCGCGCGACCGAAATCTCGGGTGTCGCGCTCCACATCTCCATCGGCAGCGGAATCGGCCTTCCCTCCAGCGCAGCGATCATGTCGAATCGTGGAGAGCGCAGCGACGTGAAACCCGACGCGCTCTGGCTCAGGAACCGGCCACGCTCGGCGCCAAGGTCGAGCACCGGATGGAAGTCCGAGTTCGGCACGATGTCGCGGTCGAGGAGAGGCCCGAAGGTGACGTGTCCTCCTGCGCGCAGGACATCGAGAGTCTGTGGCGTGAGCGGGACGACATGCGCGAGGTCGCTCTCGATCCCGGGATACCGCACGACACCCCAGTCGGGCTCGGGGAGAGAATTCCCGAGCGATGCGACGATGAGCATGTCGTTCGGGGCGGTGAAGTACAGGGTGTACGACGGAAAGTGGTCGTGCAGCGCCGCGAGAATGCCGAGCACGAGATCATCGCTGATCTCGTAGAGGTGAATCCACTGGCCGAAGACGCCGCCGGCCGCGAGATGCCTGGCGACCTGCGCATAGAACTCGCGCGTGAACAGCGACGAAACCCCGCTCACCCAGGGGTTCGATGGCTCCGACAGGATCAGGTCGTAGCGGGTGTCACCGGCCGCGAAGTACGCGCGCGCATCCTCGATCGCGAACCGCGACCGCGAGTCCTCGAAGACGCGACGGTTCACCGGATGAAAGACCCTGGAGCCGGCAATCATCTCGGGCTCGATCTCGATGGTCGTGACCTGCTCCACGTGCGGACTGCCGAGGATGTAGTGCGATGACATCCCCGAGCCATGGCCGATCACCGCCGCGGTGCGTGCGCGCGGCGCGTGCGCCAGCGTAATCAGTGGCAGCAGTACCTGCGTGGCCACGTCGCGGGTGAGAGCCTCGAGCCCTTCGCCTCCGTCGCGCGGCTGGGTCCAGCTGTACGGAAGCGACGCGTCGACCTTCCCGTTCGTGGCGATCAGCACAGTCGATTCGTGCTCGATGGCCGCACTGACGGTTGCTGTCCGGCCGTCCCGGTAGAAGACGATGCTCGCCTCATCGAGCGGGGCGAGCTGGCGCACG
>JBGTMW010000002.1:0-1607 GCA_041743365.1 Gemmatimonadaceae bacterium | reverse complement strand
CGTTCCTGGAGACCCGCGGCAACTTCGGTCTCGATTTCACGAGCGCCCGGGAAACCGACATCTGCAGGTTCGCCACTTGCCCGGATGCCTTCAACGCACGCGATGGCTTTTCCCTGGACGACCGCCGGCAGATCTTCCAGTACACGGCCGATCTGGCAGGGACGGCTCGCTTCCAGCCATTCGAGATGCTGGGCTCGGCGACGACCCTCGGTGTTCAGTACTTCCAGAACAATCTGTCGCGCAGCAGGGCCACGGGCGAGATACTTCCTCCCGGTGCCGTTTCCCCAGCTGCCGGCTCCGAGCCGAGCGTCGCGTCGACGACCGATGAAAGCCGCACTCTCGGCGCGTTCATTGAGCAGGCCCTTGACTGGCGGCAGACCGTGTTCGTGACCGGGGCGCTTCGATATGACGACAACAGCGCCTTCGGTGCCGATTTCAGCGGCGTTCTCTACCCCAAGGCCTCGCTGTCGTGGATCGTCTCCGAAGAGGATTTCTTCCCGACATCGGGCTGGCTGAACAGCCTTCGCTTCCGCGCTGCCGCCGGCCAGTCCGGTGTTCGCCCGGGGACCAACGACGCTCTCCAGTTCTTCAGCGGTGGCGGCGGCGCAACGGCACGTATCCTGGATTCCGACATCCCGGGTCTCGTGGTGGACGCGCCCGGCAACCCCGGTCTGGAGCCCGAGACGACGACCGAGATCGAGACGGGACTCGACTGGGAAGTATTCGCGAACAGGGTCAGCGTCGAGCTTACCTACTACGCGAAGCGCTCCCGGGACGCGCTCATCGCGCGGATCCTGCCGCCGTCGGGCGGAACAGGGGCCACGACTCGGTTCGAGAACCTCGGCGCCGTGACGAACCGCGGCTTTGAAGCCCTGATCAATGCACAGGTCGTACAGCGTCCCGCGTTCGGATGGGACCTGGGGCTTTCGGCATCGCACAACAGCAACAAGCTCGAGGACCTGGGCGGCGTTCCGCCGCAGATCGGCGCAACGATCCAGCAGCGTGAAGGCTACCCGCTCAACGGCTACTGGCAGCGGAAGTACACCTTCGCCGATGGCGACAACGACGGTGTCATCACGGCGGCCGAAATAACCGTTGACGACTCGGCCACGTTCGTGGGCAGCTCGATTCCGAAAACAGAGCTGGTTCTCACCAGCGGGTTCGATTTCCTCGATCGCCGGCTCCGTCTTCAGACGCTCGTGGACTACAAGGGCGGCCACCACCTGTACAACAACACCGAGCGCTTCAAGTGCGCCGATGCGAGAAACTGCCGCGGCCGCAACGATCCTACCGCCCCGCTCTTCGAGCAGGCGCGGAGCGTCGCGGCTACGGAGCACCCGGCCCGGACGCTCTCCGGATTCATGGAAGAGGCCGACTTCGTGCGAATCCGCGAGATCTCGCTGACCGCCAATGCGCCTGATGACTGGGCACGCCGCGCACTTCGCGCGGAAGGCCTCAGCGTCACGCTCTCGGCACGCAACATCGCGACGTTCACCGACTACACCGGCATCGATCCCGAGAGCACCTACGGGCAGGGAGACGTTCCCACCGACTTCCTGACGCTGCCGCCACCGTCGTATTTCACGTTCCGCCTGAACGTTCGCTAC
>JBGTMW010000001.1:0-3851 GCA_041743365.1 Gemmatimonadaceae bacterium | reverse complement strand
ACGAGTGCAAAGACGGCGAACAGCGAAGACGAAGCGGCGGGCGTTCATCGCCTCCGCGACATCGTCGTTGAAGAGGTCTCGCTCGTGGATCGCGCGGCGAACCAACGACGGTTCCTCGTCGTGAAAAGGAGCGCGGACATGACCGACGAGAGCACAGCGAGTGCCGACACCAAGCCGGATAAGCCCAGCACCATCGCGAAGGCGAACAAGAAGCCAACGGACGTGCAGAGCGACGCGCCGGTCGACGAAGAGAAAGCCCAGAAGCCGGCCGACGACGAAGGGGATGACGCCGCAGACGCCGAGAGGGCGCGAGGCGCCTCGACGGACGCGGGCGACGACCATCCCGACGATTCGACCGGAAAGAAGAAGCAGAGCAAGGCGGACGACGGCCTCATCATCGCCGCGCCCGTGAAGGAGGTGCTCCTCGGCATCCTCACCCAGGCGCTCGAGCGACTGATGGCCCTCGCCAGCAGCATCAAGGACGCGACCGAGCTCGACGACGGCACGGACGACGCCACGATGCCGGAAGACATCGGCAACGAGCTCGCGGCCATCGCCGAGATGCTCTCGGTAGTCGACAAGCGAAAGACGGCGAAGGCGGATGTCGTGAAGGCCGGCGCGCGCATGTCCAAGGACCGCCTGGATCGATTCCAGAAGGCGATGGCGGCGCTCGCCGACATCCTCAAGGAGCTGACCGACGCGAAGGAGATGCCGGAGGGTCCAAGCGCTGGCGCCGCGCAGTCGGGTGTGAAGAAGCGCAGCGCCGTATCTCCACCGGCTCCCGCCGCTGTTCCCGGACTCGAGGAGCTCGTGTCGGGGATCGGCGAGCTGACGCGCGTCGTGAAGCGCCAGGAGGAGGAGCTCACGCGCATTCGGCAGGCACGCGGAGTTTCGAACGCTATCCCCGTCGACGGTGGCCGCCGCACGGAGCCCCAAGACGTCTCTTGGCCGCTCGACATGAACCGGCCTGTCAGCCGCGACAAGGTCCGGAAAGAAGTCTCGTTCTTCGACGAATAAGGAGCGCCCATGGGACTCGCAGCAGGCTTGTTGGATAACCGCACCGTCCTCGAGAAAGCGGATCTCGCCCTCGCGGACCTCACCACGGGTGGTGGGCTCTTGCAGCCGGCACAGGCGCAGAAGTTCATCCGCATCCTCATCGACGAGTCGGTGATCCTCAAGCAGGGCACCGTCGTTCCGATGAAGAGCCCGAAGCAGCTGATCGAGAAGATCCGCTTCGGTGGACGCATCCTGCGGGCCGGCGCGGAGGCGGCCGCGCTTCCCGCTGGAGATCGTACGAAACCCGATCTGTCGCAGGTCGAGCTCGACGCGCAGCTTTTCAAGGCGGAAGTGCGCCTCAACAACGAGGTGCTCGAGGACTCGATCGAGCGCGGCCAGCTCCGCCAGACCATCATGCAGCTCATGGCGGAGGCGATCTCGCGCGACATCGACGAGGTCATCATTCGCGGCGATACGGTCAGCCCAGATCCGTTCCTCGCAAAGCTGAACGGAATCCTCAAGCAAACGACCTCGAACGTCGTCGATGCGCAAGGGCAGACCCTCAACAAGGGCGTTCTGCGCGACATGCTGAAGTCGATGCCGTCCGCGTTCCTTCGGAACAAGCGGGAGATGCGCTTCTTCACGTCCGTGGACGCGGTGATCGACTACCGCGACAGCCTCGCGGACCGCGCTACGGTCGTGGGCGACAAGGCACTCCAAGAGGATGCGGACGTAACCTACTCCGGAGTTCCGGTCATGGAGGTGCCGCTATTCCCGGAGACTCTCGGTGTCGGCGGCGATCTCACGAATGCTGTCCTCACGGACCCCAAGAACGTCAACATCGGCATCTGGCGAAACATCCGCGTGGAGACCGACAAGTTGGTCTCCGAGGGCGTGCTCATCATCGTTGCGACACTCCGCTTCGACGTCCGGTTCGCGGAGGAGACTGCGGTCGTGAAGGCCGTCAACATCAAGGTGGCGTGATGGCAGCGATCGAAAAGAGTTTCGGCTCTGGCGGGGCCAACCTGTCGCCCGGTGGCGCCTCGGGCACCCCAACGCTGGCAGAGGCGCTGCGGGACGTCGCAGACGATCTGGCTGCGCTCCAGCCGACCGTGGTCGCTGCGGGAGACGCCGGTGCTGCATATGGCGCCGCGGAGCAGGCGCTGCTCAACGAGCTCAAGGCGAAGGTCAACGCCCTCGCCGCGGCCGTGCTCAAGACGACGAAGGCCCCGTAACGGAGGAGATGGCACATGGCGAAGCTGGTACGGCTGAAACCCTACGATCCGAAACGCGGGCATGTCCTTCGGCGATACACGACCTTCGGGGTCCGCTTCGACGAGTCGAGGGGGTGGTACCGCGTTTCGGACGAAGTCGCGCAGTACGTCGGCAAAGTTCGGCAGCAGCCGGGCCTCGACTACACGCCCCTTGCCTTCGACGTCTGCACGGAGGAGGAGGCCCTCGCCCTCGAGACTCGCGAAAAGCGCGAACAGGAGGAGCGAGCCATCGCGAGCGCGCCGAACGTCGCGACCGCACATGACGTTTCGACCGTGACGCCGCGGACGAGCGGTGATCTCACGACTGCCGACCTCCCACACGCGCGGACCACCCGAGCCGAGGCCCGCGCCGCGCGCCGGGCGTAGCCATGAACGAGGTGGCTCATGGCGCAACAGAGCGATCCCGCCGAGAGGGACCCTGCGCGGACACCCGATGCGACGAGCGCGCAGCTGGTACTCGTCGGCTCCTTGCTCAGCGAGACCGAGGTCCTCATCGAGCGCTTGCGGCATCTCCAAATCCCGCAGTACGTCGGGATGGCCGCCGCCGGTCGCGCACTTGCGGCAGACCTCCCGAAGGTTCTCCTCGCCGAGGTGCAAGCGGACCTCTCCAATGGCGCACTGCTGACGCGCTGGGACGAGGCGGTGAAGCGCACCTCGGGAGACGCAGGCGAGGAACCTGAACAACGCATCGCCGCTGTAGCGGCGATGCTGGTGGAGCTCGCACAGCGTGCCGCCAGGCACCTTGCGGTACGCGCGGACGAGTGGGCCGGCGATGCCTACCGACTTGAGGGCCAGGCGAACGCGCTCGAAGGGCAGCTCCAGCGACTCCACCGCGCGCGCGAAAGCATCGCGCAAGCGCGCAAGGAAGGTGCGATCGCGAGTGGGGCTGGAGGGGACAAATGATGTCCGAGCTCGCCGCGGCGTTCACGCCAGTGGTCGCGACCGGCATCCGGCCGCCGGATGAACCCGTCCTCGTCACCGAAGGGTTGGTGGTGGGGCCGTGGGTGGTCCGCCGTATCGGCGCGCTGGGGCCCGGTGGGTCTCTGGTCTCGCGCCGTGAGAACTTCATTGCGCCCACGCTCATCCTCACGCGTCGGCGGAGGACAGCGTGAGCTTCCTCCCGTTCGTTCGTCGCTGGTTTGGCGCGAAGAGCGCTGCGATCCAGTCCCAGCCCAGCAAGCCGGATCCGGATACTGAGCTCGTTGATCGAACGGAGGTTCTCCTCGATGACCTCAATGACGTTCAGGAGAACGTGGCCGCGTCCTTCGACAGTCTGCCCGGTTCGTTCCTTAGCAAGGGCGGAACGAGAACAGACGAGAACATCGACGCGCTCACTGGAGGAGGTAACGCGGGTGGACTGCACACGCACGCGAACATCCCGCCGCTGTTGAGCAATAGCCCGCCGCCCGCCGTCTCCTCGTCATCGAGCGCGGGGACCTCGGCAGATGCGGCTCGAGCGGATCACACCCACGCGAGTCCACCGAACCCCACGCTCGCGACGACGGCGCCGCCGGCCGTTGCTCCCACATCAACCATCGGGACGTCGTCGCGCGCGGCACGCGAAGACCACACGCATGCGAG